>JAZRYV010000028.1:0-4831 GCA_045600925.1 Spirochaetota bacterium | reverse complement strand
TGTTTCAGTAGAAGATAATGATAATTATGAAACAGAATTTATTTGGGTTGGCATAAAAAATGGTCAAATAGGTACCTCCATATGCCATTATGAATTTATTTTTGGAGAAAATGATCAATTACATATGGCAGTTCATTTTGAGGGGGAACCAGATCAGATAGCATGGTTTCAAAACATCATATTACCACGAGGATTGGTTTTTTCCCCATGGAATCAAGGTGAGAAAATAACAGACGATGTATATAAAAGAGGCAGCATTGTTTTTAAAGGAAATAAATCTATTTCAGTAGATGATCTAGATGATCAAGAAATAGTCTCTAAAGCCTTAGGTCTTTTAGATGAGATGCATAAAGCTATTGGGAAAAAGCTGGAAAAGATATTATATGATAACATACCGGTTGAAGTATCAGAAAATGAAGGTACCCCTGTTTTAGAAAAAAAATACTCTGCTATAAAAAAAGAAAAAGCAGAGGTTTTCATTTCTTTGCATGGGAAGATTCAGGAAAAATTAAAAGAACAATTAAATAATAATGATTGTGAAGCTGAATTTGAGAAGAACATAAAGATCGGAGGAGATGTAAAAGGCATAATTGATTTACTGGTTTATGACAAAAAGAAAAAAACATATACTGTTTATGAAGTTAAACCTGATGATAAAGCCATGGACTGTATAAAGACAGCGCTCGGTCAGATTTTATACTATAAAGTACTGCTTGAAAGATCTGGCAAAACAGTTGATAAACTGGTTATTGCTGGTCCATCTGAACTTGCATATGATGAAGAACAATATTTTGAAAAAATGAAAAAATATATGGGGCTGAATGTTAAGTTGGAATATATGGCTGTCCCTGTTGAATAATATCACTGATTATCTGATTCGTTGTTGTTAGTAAAACACACCTGCATGATCTGCTTCACTGATAAATTTTTAAAAATCCCGGAATTCAGTTCCGGGATTTTTATATCAGCAAAAACATATTTTTTGTTTTGCCTGTAAATCAGCCCTCATCTGTCATGTTGCCGGACTGTTATCATAAATTCTTCCATGCCTCTGTCTTTCCCCCCGGGAAACCTTTCCCGGAAATGCTGCTGCATAAAAAAGAGGGCATCAGATGTCTGATGCCCTTATGTTATTATAAGGAGAAAATTAGTATAAGGAGAAAACGGCAAAGCCTGTTATTTTGCTGCTCCCTTCCATTTCCCTTCTTTCTTCAGAGCCATGACAATCTTTTCCGGTGTTACCGGAAGTGTTTTGAACCATATTCCTGTTGCATCATGGATTGCACTGATTACTGCAGGAGGCGTGCTTACATGGCTTCCTTCCGATGTTTCCTTTGCCCCGTAGGGACCTTCCGGATCATCGGTGATTACATCAATCAGCTTTATCCTTGGAATATCTGTGGATCTTGGCATTTTGTAGTCCAGAAAACTGCTGTTTTTGGTAAAGCCGTGATCCATTATGAATTCTTCGTAAAGAGCCTGTCCCAGAGCCTGAACAGCTCCTCCCTGATTCTGGCTTTCGCAGGTTACAGGGTGCAGCGGACGGCCGCAGTCATGGGCGATGGTAAAGTCTGATACATCAACCTTTCCTGTTTCCATATCCACACCAAGCTTTACGGTCTGGGCAGTAAAACTGTAGGACATTCCGCCGTTGCCGGTTCCTTTGTCAAAATCCAGCTCATCGATTCCGTAACCGGAAAAACCTCTTCCTATGACAACGGATCCTGAACCTTCGTAGCATGCTATCTTTGCCAGTTTGCTGAAGGGCATTTTCTTTTCAGGGTGGTCCTTTATGAAACATTCGGAGTTTACAATTTTTATGCTGTCGGCAGATGTTTTCCAGTACTTCGCAGCTGCTTCCTTAAGCTGTTTCTTCGCATCCTGTGCTGCATGAATTGCAGCCTGTCCTGCAAGAACGGCAACACGGCTTCCGTAGCTTCCCGGGTCACATGGAGTGTAGGCTGTATCCACACGTTTGATGTCTATGTCTTCGTATCTGACTCCGAGAGTTTCTGCAACGATCATTGTAAGACCTGTATCAGATCCCTGTCCGCAGTCACTGGCGCCGGTTATGTAGTTTACTGAACCGTCTTCACAGATTCGGACAACTGCACCGCAGGACTGATGTCCGCGCTGGCGTGCTCCCCCCAGATAGGATGTTCCGGAGAGGCCTGTACCCCAGGATCTGATTCCGTCAGACTTCTGCATGGTCTTTCTGTTTTTCCAGAGATCGTCCTGTGCCACATCCATAATGGCTTCCTTGATTCCGCAGGTTTTAAGGGTTACACCGTTGACTGTTGTGTAGACTTCTCCTCTTTTCGGATTGTCAATGGCGTTGCGCATCCTTATTTCAACAGGATCAAGTCCCAGCTTTTCTGCTATCATGTCCATCTGAAGCTCGCAGGCAAAACGTGTATGTGTAACACCGTGGCCTCTCATGGCAGCAGAAACAGGATTGTTTGTAAAGATACGGTATGCGTCGTATTTAAAGTTTGGCAGCTTATACGGCAGTGTTGTCATAAAACCGGCCAGATACATGGACAGAGGACTGATGGCAGTGTATGCCCCTCCGTTGGCAATAACTTTCTGATAAAGACCGGTTATGATGCCGTCTTTTGTAACTCCCATTTTGCTGTGAACAATCATATTGTGTCTTCTTCTGCAGGTGGTAAGAACTTCTTCCTGGCTGTAGATGAATTTTACGGGTCTGCCTGTTTTCTTTGAGCCCATGATGGCAATCATATCTCCGGCGATGGTGTCGTTTTTTGTTCCGCCGAAACCTCCTCCTATGAAGGGCTGCACAACACGTACTCTGCTTAAAGGAATGTTAAAACAGTCCGCAATATGTCTGTAGTGAAAATAGGGGCTCTGCTTTGCAGCCCAGACAGTGATCCTGCCGGAAGGATCGTAGTATGCAAGGGATGCCGGAGGTTCCAGAAATCCTACAATGACTTTTCCTGTTTCAAAACGGTCTTCGTGAACATAAAATGAGTCATTAAAGGCCTTTTCCACATCACCGAAATTCCAGTGGTATTCAACACTGTGGTTGTCAGGCCTGTAGTCATGAATCACAGGTGCACCCGGCAGCATGGCTTCTTCCGGATCAAAGACAGCCGGGAGTTCCTCGTATTCAACTTTTACCAGTGAGCAGGCCTCTTCTGCGGTCTCTTCGTCAACTGCAATGATTCCTGCCACAGCTTCGTTGAGGTAGCGGACCTTGTCTTCTGCCAGAGGCTTTTCATCCCTGGTGGAGGGCATGAACCCGTAGTGCCATCCGTTGAAATCCTTTGCTGTGACAACGGCCTTGACTCCCGGATGCTTTTCTGCCAGACTTGTATCTATATTGAGGATTCTTGCATGTGCGTATGGTGAACGAACAGTTTTTGCCCAGAGCATGTCAGGCAGTGAATAGTCGGCCGCATATTTTGCCTTCCCCATAACCTTTTCTCTTGCGTCTATTCTGGGAACTCTTGAACCTATGACGGAAAAATTATCTCCGTTTCTGTCTGTAAGCGGATTAATAATATCTGACATTTTTTTATCTCCTCATTTTCTGAGCAGCATCCTGTACTGACTCGAAGATTTTGGTATAGCCTGTACACCGGCAGAAATTGCCTTCCAGGCCTTTGGCGATATCATCTGCTGTCGGGTCTGCGTTTTCATCCAGAAGGAATTTTGCAGACAGTATCATTCCCGGTGTGCAGAATCCGCACTGAAGCCCTCCCAGCTGTTCAAAGGACTCCTGAATCGGATGAAGCTTCTCTCCGTCAGCCAGACCTTCGATGGTGGTAATATCTGCCCCGTCAGCCTCCGAAGCCAGAACAAGGCATGAGTTTACAGTCTTTCCGTTCATAAAAACAGTACAGGCTCCGCATTCTCCCACACTGCATCCTTCCTTTGTTCCGGTTAAATCCAGATCTTCACGGATCAGTTCCAGCAGTGTTTCATGTTCCTTTATTTCAGTTTCATACTGTTTTCCGTTTACTGTCAGCTTTATGTTTCTTGTTTTCATTTTACTGCTCCTGTAAAAATAACTGTGACAGAGCACGTCTTACAAGGACCTGAACAATGTCCCTTCTGTATTCCGCAGAAGCTCTGTGGTCATCAATAGGACTGCATTCCTGTGCTGCAGTCATCGCTGCTTTGTCTATAAGATCCGCCGAGATCTGTTTCCCCTCAAGAACCTGTTCTGTTTTATATGCCCTCATGGGAACAGGGGCTGCAGCTCCCAGACAGATTCTGATTCCGGAGAATGTTTCATTTTTTTTCTGTCCTGCGACTGCTGCACCCACAACAGCCAGATCCATTGAATGTCTCTGTGAATGTTTCAGGTATACGGAAGCTGTGCCTTCAGCCTGTGCAGGTACAGAGATTTCCGTCAGAATTTCATCCGGTGCGATAACTGTTTTTTTGGGTCCTGTAAAGAAATCCTTCAGAGGAACAGTTCTGCTTCCTTCTGCGCTTTTAAGATGAACTTCTGCTCCATATACGATCAGGGAGGGGGCACTGTCGGCTGATGGAACTGCATTGCATATATTTCCTGCAAATGTAGCTCTGTTTCTTATCTGAACAGAGGCGATATTCAAAGCGGCCTGATGAAGTGCAGGAAAGTTCTTCTTAACATCCTGTGATTTTACCGCTTCCGCAACAGTGGCCAGAGCCCCTATGGAAAGCCCGCTGCTGCCGCATCTGAGGCCTTTCAGTTCTCCGATCTTTTTTATGTCCATGACATATTCCGGAATTGTGATCTCTCTTCTTCTGAGCTGAACAAATACATCCGTACCTCCGGCAGTAATCTTTGTGACAGCTCCTTTTTCTTTCAGAAAAGCAA
>JAZRYV010000027.1:0-18016 GCA_045600925.1 Spirochaetota bacterium | reverse complement strand
GTCTTTGATTTTATATGTTATGCCGTTTTCCGAAATTTCTTCATTCATGTCGGGAATTTTTCCGAACAGGTCTAAAACGTATCCGCCTATGGTGTCAAAATCAGCAGCAGGAAGGTTCAGCCCGAGAGCTGCATTGAAATCATCCAGAAGCATTCTGGAATCAGCTTCAAATATTCCTTCACCGGTTTTTTCCAGTTCCGGAAGACTTTCCGGGTCGAATTCATCATTGATTTCACCTACGATTTCTTCCAGAACGTCTTCAAGAGTGACTATCCCGTCAACACCTCCGTACTCATCAACCACTATGGCCAGATGAAGCTTTCTTTTTTTGAACTCAAAAAGCAGTTCATCCAGAGCCATTGTTTCCGGTACAAAGTACGGACTGTGGAGAAGTTTCTTTACCTGGAATTTTTTCGGTTTTTCGATCAGCAGTTTCAGAAGATCCTTTGCATGAAGAACCCCTGCAATGTTGTCAATGGTTTCCTCATAAATAGGCAGTCTTGAATGTCCTGCATCGTGAAGGATTTTAACCAGCTGTTTAAGGGAAGTGTTCACATCTGCAGCCACAATATCAACTCTGGGAATCATAATATCCCGAACAATTTTGTCTGCAAGACCGAAAATTCCCCGGATCATATCCTGTCTGGATGTATCCAGCTGTTCATAGTCCTCTGAAGTAAATAAATGGTGATCTTTTTTATGCGAAAGGGCGTTCCTGATGGTTTTGAAAACCCTGTCTGTCAGTAGATTTTTACTGCCAGGCTCTGGAGTGTCTGATGTCATAAAACGGATATTTCCTCTGAATTTTTGAAGATTTTATCTTCTTTAATAAATTAACAAAAATAATGATTTTTTGTCAACCTGAAAATGGAAGACCTAAGCCTTCCATATGGAGAATTTTTTGATGCCTGTAAGGACCATATCTGCCCCTTTTGCTGCATCGTTTCTGGACAGATTGCAGTCGCTGCTGAGGCTTTCTGTAATGAACTGCCGTATGGCTGTATATACATCCCTTGTCGGAATGAAGATGTATGAAAATCCTGTCTTCCCGTGGTCCAGAATGGTAAAGGATGAATAGAGAAAAGACGGTTCCTTTGATACCATAATTTTTTCACTCTTGTAGCAGGTGTAAATATCCAGTTCATTGAACCGGAAAGGAATGGATCTGTCTGCCTCCCTGTTTACAGGTTCAACATATTTTTTCGGATATGTGGCCGGTTCAACCATCATGCTGATTCTGTTGCCGTCTGTCTTGAATATGATTCCGTCAGTGGTTTTAAATATATCTTTTACACTTCTGTAGGCTGTAACTTCAAAAACAGCATAGGCTGTGTCATCCGGGAAAAAACCGCTAACAATAAATGCACCTTCAGAAGGAACCTGTTCGGAAAAATATGCCTTTTCAAGTGATAAAGCTTTTGCCATGATTAGCCTCCGTTTTGCTTTTTATATTATTAATATAATAAAGTTTTCAGAAAAGGCAAGCTTTTTTATTTAAAAAAATCTGCATCATACACAGGTTCTGCGCTTTCAGTAATGTCTCCTGACAGTGCCATGACACTGTCATTATAAAAACATAATCTCTGCAGAGAAACAGCTCAGCAGCTTTGACCCCTTTTTTTGCATTTTTTCCTTGACTTTATGTCTCACAGGGATAAATGTGGGGAAAAGTGGGTATAAGTGAGATAATTTTTTATGTTTATGGGTGAATATCATCCTGTGATGGATGAAAAGGGCCGGGTGGCAGTTCCTTCGAAGCTTCGTAAAGCTTTCGGCGATGATTCCTGTATTGACCGCCTTGTTATCACCCATGGTTTTGACCGGTGTATTATGGCCTTCCGGGAAAACGACTGGAAGGCTTTTGTGGAGCAGAAACTGATTCCTCTTTCCCAGGGGGAGCCTGTAAACAGAAAACGCATACGCTTTCTTCTTGGAGGAGCTCAGGAATGTGAGCTGGATAAACAGGGCCGGCTGATGATTCCGCAGTATCTGCAGGAATATGCAGGCATTACAAAGGATGTTACGATTCTTGGCCTTTATGACCGTATGGAGATATGGGCCGGGGAAGAATATAAAAAATATAAACCGGCGGGAGAGGATCTGGAGGATTTTGCCTCGGATCTTGGTTTTTAATGGAATCAGAGTTAATGAGACATAATCCGGAAAATGCTTCTGAAATTGTGCATGTTCCGGTGCTCTGGAGAGAGATTCTTGACTTTACAGGCAGCTCTGCAGGAGCAGGAAAGGGACTCCTGGTGGACTGCACTCTTGGGGAGGGCGGTCATTCTTCACTGTTTCTTTCGGAATTTCCGGAACTGAAAATAATTGCCTTTGAACGGGATCCGGAGATTCTTGCGGTGGCCCGCAGGAGACTTGCTCCTTTTGACAGCAGAATAACATATGTGAACAGAAATTTTGCGGATATGCCGGCTTATCTGAGAAGTGAAGGTCTTATGGCTGATTATGTTCTTTTTGATTACGGCATATCATCCTATCATTTTGACAGAAGCGGAAGAGGCTTTTCATTCAGGGGAGATGAGCCTCTGGATATGAGACTTGGTGTGGGCTGCAGTTTGTCTGCAGCTGATATAGTGAACAGGGCTAAGGAAGAAGAGCTGGCCCGTATTTTTTTTGAATACGGGGAGGAGCGATGGTCCAGGAGAATTGCTTCTTACATAGTCAGGAAAAGGGAATCTGATCCTTTTGAAACTGCTGGCCAGCTGGCGGATCTGGTGATGAAGGCCATACCTGCCCGGTTTCATGTAAGGAATATTCATCCTGCAACAAGGGTTTTTCAGGCACTGAGGATTGCGGTCAACGGAGAGCTGGATGCCATAAGTTCAGGTCTTGATTCTTTATATAAAAATGTTGCAAAGGACGGACTTGTAATGTGTATGTCTTTTCATTCTCTGGAAGACCGTATTGTAAAGAATGTTTTCCGTCAGTGGGCAAGAGGATGTTCCTGCGGGCTGGAACCGCGGGACTGCAGGTGTACTGATCTTCCTTTTGTGAATGTTGAAACGAAGAAGCCTGTTGTTCCTTCGGAAGATGAGATTCTGGAAAACAGCAGAGCCAGGAGTGCAAAACTCAGGGTCTGCCGGAGGCTCGGTTGAAATATTTTGGTATAATAGTCCTGCTTTTTGTTTTCTTTATAGGACTTGCCATGCAGAATATGGAAGTCGTAAAAATCAGAATTGAATATAAGAGGCTTATTAAGGAAGCTTCTGAGCTTTACAGAATAAAAGACATGCTTATGTACAGAATCGAACAGTACAAGCATATAGGCAGGGTCAGTGCAAAAGCCCTGGAAGAAGGCTGTGAAACAATCGGCCCGGAAAATATTGTTGTGATTGAAACCGGAAAAAAATGACAGAACAAAAAGCTTCTCCAGTAATAACAGCTGCTGAACTTGCATCCTCTTCTGCAGGAATCAGATTTGCTGCAGGAAATCCTGATGCTGAAATAAGATCAGTGGAATATGATTCAAGAAAAGTCATGCCAGGCAGTCTGTTCGTTGCAGTGGAAGGTTTTTCTTCGGACGGGCATTCATTTGCTGCAGGAGCAGTTGAGAGAGGAGCTTCTGCTGTTCTCGTTTCGGAAAAACGGAAAGATGAGTTTGTTTTTCTGTCGGAAAAGGGCGCTGCAGTTCTGACAGCAGAGGATACAAGAAGAACGCTTGGTGCTGCAGCTGCTCAGCTCTATGGTCATCCTTCTGATAAAATGAAGGTTTTCGGCATTACAGGGACCAACGGGAAGACATCAGTTACCTATATGATGGAAGCTGTACTTAAGGAAGCAGGAATCCCTGCTGGTGTAATTGGAACTGTTAATGTCAGATGGCCCGGTCACTGCGTTCCGTCAGTCAATACAACTCCAGAATCATCCGATATTCAGAAAAATCTTTATGATATGGAACAGGCCGGAGTAAAATATGTCATTATGGAAGTTTCCTCCCATGCTCTGGCTCTGAACAGGGCTGCAGATGTTTCTTTTGACGGTGTGGCTTTTACAAATTTGACAGGAGATCATCTGGATTTTCACAGGGACATGGAAACCTATTTCCAGGCAAAAATGATGCTCTTTGACCTGCTGGAAAAAAGTTCCAAAAAGAACAGGTTCGCTGCAGTAAATATGGATGATGAATACGGCAGACGTATTGCTTCCTGGAAAGACAGATATTCCTTCAGGACAGAAGGTTTTGGTATTCATGAAAATGCCATGTTCCGGGCAGATGAAAAGTCAGTTGATAACAGGATAACAGGTATTTCCTTCAGCCTCATGTCTCCGTTTCCCGGAGAAAAAATATCCATGCACTGTGCAGGAGGTTTTCAGCTTTACAATACACTGACAGCTCTGTCCCTCCTTGCAGCTGACGGCATTCCTTTCCATGTCATCAAAGCCGGGCTGGAAAAACTTGAAGGTGTTCCTGGACGGTTCCAGAGTTTCCTTTCTTCATCCGGAATCTCTGCTGTTGTGGACTATGCACATACAGGAGATGCAGTTGATAAGCTCCTTTCATCTGTATGTGCCATGAAAACCGGAAGAATTATAACTGTTTTCGGATGCGGCGGAGACAGGGATAAAACGAAGCGTCCTGTAATGGGTAAAATAGCTTCTGAAAAAAGTGATACTGCAGTGATTACTTCAGACAACCCCAGAACAGAGGAGCCTGAAGCCATTATAGCTGATATTCTTAAAGGCATTGATAAGAAAAACTTCATTGTTGTTCCGGAAAGAAGACAGGCAATAAGAAAGGCTGCCGCACTGGCAGTTCCCGGAGACATTATTGTTCTGGCTGGAAAGGGACACGAGGATTACCAGATTATCGGGAAGACAAAGGTTCACTTTGATGATATGGAAGAAATAAAAAAAGCCCTGGAGGAAGTCGGAAAATGAAAGCTGAGATCAGTATGACAGCATCAGATTTTGCAGCTCTCTGCGGCGGCCGGCTTGAAGCAGGAACAGGACGTTCCATGCTGACCTGCCTGTCTTCTGATTCAAGGGAACTGGGGAATGGATCCATTTTTGCAGCTCTGAAAGGGGAACGATTTGACGGACATGATTTCGTATCAGACATTATACAGAAAAAATCAGCACAGGCAGTTCTTGTATCAGAAGCCGGTTTTGAAAAGGAAGCTGAAAGGAACGGCATTGATCTGATTCTCTGCGGTGATGTTGTTCGTGCCCTTGAAACAGCAGCAGGAAATTTCCGCAGAACCATGAATCCACAGGTCTTTGCTGTTACAGGGACCAACGGCAAGACCACTACAAAGGAACTTCTCTCCGCAGTGCTTGCGGGAAGTTTTCGTACTCATAAAAATGAAAAGAATTTCAACAATGAAATAGGGGTTCCTTTTGCAGTGTTCGGCCTCAGGCCGGAACATGAAAAGGCTGTCTTTGAACTTGGCATGAATCATCCCGGAGAAATCACCAGACTTTCCGGAACTGTAAAACCTTCTGTGGCGGCTGTAACCTCCGTCGGGGAGGGACATCTGGAATTTCTTGGATCCGTTGAAAATGTGGCCCGTGCAAAAATGGAAATTTTAAGCGGCATGGAACCCGGATCTGCTGTGCTTCTTAACAGGGATACCATGTGCTTTGACATGCAGAAGGAAACAGCAGTAAAGGCCGGAATGAAGGTCATTTCCTTTGGTCTTGGCCCGGATGCTGATGTCCATCCTGACAGCTGGAAACTGGCTCCTGATTTTCTTGAAGCGGTGTATTCCGGAGTAACGGTCAGGGTTCCTCTTTACGGCATTCACAATGTTTCCAATCTTACAGCAGCTGTTGCCGCTGCCGGACTGGCAGGTCTGGATCCTGAGCATGTGAAGGCATCACTTGAAAATTTTTCCCTTATCGGCGGACGGAGTCAGATTTTTGACAGGGGATATACCGTTATTAATGATACATACAATTCCAATCCGCTGTCTGCCCGAAGTGCGTTCCTTTCCATGAAAGAGATCTTTCCGGACAGAAGAAAAATTGCAGCTCTTTCGGATATGAAGGAACTGGGAGATGCAGCTCCTGCATGTCACAGAGAAACAGGGAAAAAAGCCGCAGAAGCAGGAGTCGATCTTCTGTGCCTGTGGAGTTCCTTTTCGGAGGAATATGCAGCCGGAGCAGAGGAGGGAGGAATGAAACCGGATATGATAAAAAGGTTTTCTTCCAAAGAAGAAATGAGCATGTTTCTTAAGGGATTTCTTAAAGATGGTGATGTGGTTCTGGTAAAGGGGTCCAGATCCATGAAGATGGAAGAAGTTGTCTACAGCCTGATTAAATGAGGAAAATATGTTATACCATTTTATACTTCCTTTAAAGGAACAGATTTCTTTTTTAAGGCTTTTTCAGTATATTACATTCAGGTCAGCCTATTCTGCCCTTACTTCTCTTGTACTGGTTCTTGTTTTCGGAGGAATGGTAATTCTGTGGCTGAGAAAACTGAAATTCCGTGAAGAAATAAGGGCTCTTGGTCCGGAAACACATAGGGCAAAGGCCGGAACTCCCACAATGGGAGGTATCCTGATTATGGGTGCGGCTCTTGTGTCCATCCTGCTGTGGGGCAATTTCAGCAGTCTGTATCTTGTTACTCTAATTGCTGCATCACTTGCTCTGTGCGGCCTTGGCTTTGCAGATGATTACATAAAGGCCATCAAAAAGAGAAAGGACGGAATCCATCCAAAAGGAAAACTGATTATTCAGTTTGCAGTTGCTCTGGCTGTGTCTCTTGTTGTCTACTGTTTTCCTGCATCATCTGCTGAGGCCGGCACACTTTATATTCCTTTTATCAATGAGCCGGTGGCAGATCTTGGCATCCTGTGGATTCCTTTTGCAATGATAGTCATTGTCGGCTATTCAAATGCTGTAAATCTGACTGACGGTCTTGACGGACTGGCTGCAGGGCTGACTGTTATTGTTGTTATGGTTCTTGCAGTAATGGCGTATCTTTCCGGTCATGCAAAGATTGCAGCATATCTGGGAATACCGTTTATTCCCCAGGCCGGTGAACTGGCAGTTTTCCTTTCAGCCATTGGAGGGGCTCTGCTGGGTTTTCTCTGGTTTAACAGCAATCCGGCTTCTGTGTTTATGGGGGATACCGGATCTCTTGCTCTGGGGGGAGTAATAGGAATTGTTGCAGTCATGATCAAAAAGGAATTCTTTCTGGTTATTGCAGGAGGACTTTTTGTTGCTGAAGCACTTTCGGTCATCATACAGGTGACATCATACAAGTTAAGAAAAAAACGGGTCTTTAAAATGGCACCTGTTCATCATCATTTTGAACTGTCCGGATGGCCGGAACAGAAAGTTGTTGTAAGATTCTGGATCGCAGGCATTGTGCTTGCCATCCTTGCTTTAAGTTCGCTGAAAATACTTTGATATGCAGGATAAAAATGAACATTAAGAGTTATAACAGGTTTTTAGTCGTCGGCCTTGGTTACAGGACCGGTCTTTCTGCTGCCAACTTCCTTGCAGAAAGGGATAAATTTGTTGCAGTATCAGATTCCAAAAGTCAGGAAGAACTTGAGGATATCATTCAGAGACTTGACAGAAGGGTAAAAGTCATTACAGGCAGACAGGATCCTTCAATTCTGGATGAAGGTTATGACTGTGTTGTTCTCAGCCCAGGCGTTCCTGTAAAGATTCCTCTTATTCAGGAAGCAAAAAAGAGAAATATTCCTGTAATAGCAGAGATTGAACTGGCTTCCGCATATCTCAGAGGAAGCATAATTGCCATTACCGGTACTGATGGAAAGACAACCACCACCATGCTGACAGCTTTTATCCTTAAGGCTCTCGGTTTCCATACACTTGTGGGAGGAAATGTAGGGATTCCTCTCATCTCTCTGGTTGATGAGTCCCGTGATGACACTGTTACAGTTGTTGAACTTTCTTCTTTTCAGCTGGAAACCATTCAGACATTCCATCCTGATGCTGCGGCCATACTCAACATAACACCTGATCATCTGGACCGTTATGACAGCATGGATGACTACATAGCCGCAAAAATGCGCATCACCATGAATCAGACAGAGGATGATGTGCTTGTTTATAATCTGGATGATGAAATACTCTGTGAACAGGTAAAGGATACAAGAGCACGGAAGATGGCTTTTTCCATTGATTCCAGCAGAGGAAATATTTTTTACAAGGAAGATCTTATTTTCTTCAGGGACAGCGGTGAAAGAAGACTTTTTATGAAGACAAAAAACATGTTCCTTGTAGGGCTCCACAATATTCAGAATTCCATGGCATCAATTCTTCTCATAAGAAGCATTGCGGAGAAGAGAGGCATGGAACTTGATTATGACAGAGCTGTTGTTGCATGCTCATCCTTTAAGGGGCTGCCTCACCGCATGGAACCTCTGGGAGTTTTTGAAGAAAGAACGTTTCTTAACGATTCCAAGGCAACAACAGTTGGTGCTGTGGAAATGGCCCTTAAAAGTCTTATAGTTCCGGGAGTTATTATTCTCGGGGGCCGGACAAAGGGAGATGACTACAGCCGTCTGTGCAGATCGCTCAGAGGTTCAGTCCGGGCCGTCATCCTTATCGGAGAATCAAAAAAAGAATTTGCAGAAATATTCAAAGACTATAACTGCATAGAGGCAGATACAATAGATGATGCAGTTGTGAAGGCAATGAAGGCCAGTCTTGCAGGGGATGCTGTTCTTCTTTCCCCGGCCTGTGCTTCTTTCGATATGTTCAGGAATTTTGAGGAAAGAGGGGAAGCTTTCAGACAGGCTTTCATGAAACTGACAAGAGGGGAGCTTCAGTGGAGATAACCCCTCTCATCAGCCTGAAAAATGGCAGGGAAATGGACAGAATTCTTTTTTTTCTGGTTTTTGTCCTTTCCGGTTTCGGTCTGGCTATGTGCTACAGTGCCAGTGCCGTTTTAGCTATTTCTCAGTTTAATGATGGTTTTTATTTTTTCAAACGGCAGCTTATCTGGTTTATACTCGGAATGGCGCTGATGCTTATAACGAGCCGTATAGATTATCACAGATATCTGAAAATGACAAGATATCTGCTGCCGCTGTCTTTCATTCTTCTGATTTTTGTAATGATCCCTGGACTGGGACACAGTGCAAAGGGGGCTGCAAGATGGCTTAATTTCGGGGCTTTCAGCGTTCAGCCTTCTGAGTTTGTGAAGCTTGCTGCCGTAATTTTTCTGGCAAAGAGCTTTTCAGCTGACAAAACCGGGCATGCCATGTTCAGGATATGTTTCCCGCTTGGTGTTATGGCTGTCATGTTCCTGCTGATACTGAAACAGCCTGATTTCAGTACTTCCATGGAGCTTGTGGCAGTGACAGGGCTTATGATGGTTTTTTCAGGGTTTTCAAAAATACATATGCTTATTATTTCATTAGTAAGCATTCCGGTAGTGTATATTATTATCTTTACGGTAGATTACAGAAAAAAAAGGCTGCTTTCTTTCCTGGATCCCTGGAAGGATAGATTCGGGGACGGATATCATGTTATTCAGTCCTTCACTGCCTTTAAAAAAGGGGGGCTTCTGGGTACCGGTCTTGGATTCGGAACACAGAAGATAGGACGTCTTCCTGAGCCTCATAATGATTTTGTTTTTGCAGTTATTGCCGAAGAAATGGGGCTGATAGGAACTGCTCTTCTGGTAGCTCTTTTCTGTTTTCTTTTTATAAGAATCATGCTTATTGCAGCAAGGGCTGTAGATGGTTTCGGAAGGCTTCTTGCTTCCGGACTGGGGCTGCTGATCATGGTTCAGGTTTTTTTCAATATAGGCGTGGTAACAGGATGGCTGCCTGCCACAGGTATTCCTCTTCCGTTCATCAGCTACGGAGGATCATCCTTCCTGTCAACTATGCTTGCTATGGGAATAATTCTTAATGTTTCGCGTTTTCGTTCAGGCAGCGTGGAAGAGGCTTCGGGAGGTTTTGCAGAATGAAACAGATACGTGTTATGATTACAGGGGGCGGCACAGGAGGACATTTAAGTCCAGGTGCAGCCATATATGAAGAAATGAAGGCAAGGGAAATGCGTCCTGTTTTTCTTGCAGGAAAGACAGACCGGAGATTTTCCATTATGAACAGCATTTCTCCGAGAGATCTGGTGTATTACAGGGCTCCGTCATTTACTCATAATATTATTCGGATGCCTTTCTTTCTTGTTTCTTTCTTCCTTGCATTTTTAAAAGCATTCAGACTTATAGGAAAGAGAAGAATCAGTGCAGTACTTGGCATGGGAGGATATGTCTCCGGACCTGCTCTTCTGGCTGCAAAAGTCCGCGGAATACCTGTTTTTCTCTGCGAACAGAACACTGTTCCGGGCAGGGTTACATCCATGTTCGAAAAAAAGGCTCTTCGGATATACGGTACTTTTCAGTCTACAGCTGATTATCTTGTAAACAGGGAAGCCTTTGTGTTTGCAGGAAATCCGGTCCGGAAACATGTTCTGGAAAATGTCAGCCGTGAGGAAGCCAGAAAGTTTTTTCATCTGGAACAGTGCCGAAAGGTTCTTCTGGTCATAGGAGGCAGTCAGGGAGCTGTCCGTCTCAACAGACTTACTCTTGAACTGATTCAGAAATACGGCAGTGAACTTCAGAACACAGGAATCATCTGGAGTACAGGGGCAGGTTCCTACAGTGAGTTCCGTGAAAAAATGCAGGGCGAGAAGTCCGGTTCAGTATATATGTCCGAATATATAGACAGGGTCGGTCTGGCCTACAGAGCCAGTGATCTGGCTGTAAGCCGTGCAGGTTCCGGGGTAATGATGGAGATGGCTGCAGCCGGCCTGCCATCTGTTCTGATTCGCTATCCGTTTGCAGCACTGGACCACCAGAATAAAAATGCTGATGAATTCTGCAGTGCAGGAGCATCAGTTAAAATACCTGATGCACAGGCCACTGCAGAAAAGGCTGCTCCGGTAATTTTAGATCTGCTTTCAAACGAACGGAAGCTGGCAAAGATGTCGGAAAAAAATCTTGCTTCAGCAAAGACTGATGCTGCAGCAGTAATTGTTGATGATATATGTTCAGTTCTTAATGAGCTGGATTAAGAGGTGATATTTTGTTCAGAAAATCAAAAAAAATGCATTTTGTAGGAATCGGCGGCATAGGCATGAGCGGTATCGCTGAGATCCTGATTAATATGGGATATGATGTTTCCGGATCCGATCTTCGTGAATCAGAGCAGACCAGAAGGCTGGCTTCTCTCGGAGCTCAGATTTTCATAGGACATTTCCCGTCCAATATCCGGGACTACAGCGTAGTGGTGACATCCAGTGCCATCAATCAGCAGAATCCGGAAATCATTGAAGCAAAAAAACGCTCAATTCCGATAATTCACCGTTCAGAAATGCTTGCCGAACTGATCCGTCTCAAATACGGCATCGGCATTGCCGGGACCCACGGCAAAACAACAACTTCTTCCATGCTGGCATGGCTCCTGTACTACGGAGGCATAAATCCTACAGCAGTAATCGGAGGAAAGGTTCTTAATTTCGGAAGCAATGCAAGAAGCGGAGCCGGAGAATACATGGTTTTCGAGGCTGATGAATCAGACGGAAGTTTCCTTCATCTCCTGCCGGCTATTGCCATAGTAACAAACATAGATGCAGATCATCTGGATCATTATAAATATTTCAATAATGTAAAGGAAGCATTTCTGGAATATGTTAACAGAGTGCCCTTCTACGGATATTCAGTTCTGTGTATTGATGATGTAACTGTCCGTGAAATTCTTCCAAGGGTGGAACGGAATTTTATAACCTACGGTTTCAGCGAAGATGCAGATATCCGTGCTCTGGATGTACGTCTTGAGGACGGAAGGATGAAGTACAGATGCGTTTACAGAAACGAGGACCTGGGAGAGTTCAGTATTATATCACTGGGCAATCACAACGTGCTCAATTCTCTTTCTGTAATAGCAGTTGCCATGGACCTGGGGCTTTCCCCTGATGTTATCCGTGAAGGTCTTGCAGCTTTCAAGGGAGTTGGACGAAGATTTGAGCATGTAGGAGAGGAGCATGGTATTCTTGTTATGGATGACTACGGACATCATCCTACTGAAATACGTGCAACACTTTCAGCTCTGAAACAGTTCAACAGGAGGCTTCTGGTTGTTTTTCAGCCTCACAGATATACAAGAACAGAACTTCTCTGGGATGAATTCGGAAAGGCTTTCGGTCACGCTGATGAGCTTTTCCTTGCTTCAATATATCCTGCAGGAGAGCAGCCCATAGAAGGTGTTTCTTCTGCACTTATACGTGATGCGGTTCAAAAGCATTCAGAGAAACATCCGGTGCTCATAGAAAAGTTTGAGGATATTGCACCTGCAGTGGCACAGGCTGCCAGACCCGGGGATGTTATTGTTACTCTTGGTGCCGGTGATATTTACAAAGCCGGTCCGCAGATTCTCAGTGAACTTAAAAAGAGAAGTTTCTGACAGGAAAGACAGATGAGTTTTTATCCCGGGAAAACTGCAGCTGCCGTAATTCTGTTCCTGATCTGTGCAGCGGGAACTGTTTATGGAGAGGAGCTTATTCTTTCAGGAATGAAGTTCACAGGTCTTAAGAATATTTCAGGGCACTCTCTTGTTAAACAGGCCGGAATAAAACAGAATGGAAAGGAAATCAGGGCTGATCTTGGAAAGCTGCGGGAAGTACTTGGGCACGAACCTCTTGTGGAAAGCTTTACTGTTTCACTGGAGGGATCTGTTATGACTGTTAATGTTAAGGAAAAAAATGTGGCAGCCTGCGTGGCTGTCACTGCCGGAAAATCTACAGTGCCTGTAATGATAGGTGATGATTTTACTGTCCTCTCACTTTCGAGATGGAGAGAAGTCAGCGGACCTCTGTTTATTGCCGGCATGGAACATGTTAAGGACAACCGCATGTCCGATGAATTCTCAGCTGCGTTTGCAGCTGTAAAAGATCTGGAAAGGTCTTGTCCGGCCCTGTACAGGGAAATTGAGGAAGTCCGTTTCAGAAGCGTACGGCTTCTTGAAATAAAACTGAAAAAACGTCCGGTGAACTGTCTAGTGGTTCCAGGGGCGGCGAATTTTAAAAGGCTGAATTATGCAGTCGGATATATGGATGCTTCAGGTTATTATCCTGATGTATTAAAGATAGACGGGGATACGGTGGTAATAAGATGACAAACAGAGAAGATGATTTTACAGAAAATATGATCTGCGGCCTTGATATAGGAACTGCCAAGGTCTGTGCTGTTATCGGACGTATAGATGAACACGGGCGTACTGAAATATGCGGTGTTGGTCAGGCTCCTTCCGGCGGAGTAAAGGGCGGTGTCATCATAAATATCAACAGCACTGCTGAAGCCATAAAAAAAGCAGTTGAAGAAGCAGAATACACAGCAGGCTGTGATGACATAACATCCGTCATAGTGGGAATCAGCGGTCAGCATATAAAGGGAGAGGAATCCAACGGGGTCGTTTCCATAACCAGAGGAGACCGGACCATCAGCAGAGAAGAAGTAGAACGTGTAATAAGACAGAGCCAGACTGTAGTTGCAGTTCCATATGACCGTCAGATTATGCATATTCTTGACCGTTCATATTCAGTGGATCATCAGACAGGCATAAAAACACCAATAGGCATGACCGGCAGAAGACTGGAAGCCCTTGTCCATGTAATTACAGGACAGACTACTCATATTCAGAACATGAGAAAAGCAGTGGAGCAGAGCGGATATGTGTGCGATGAAAGAGAAATTATTTTCAGTCCCCTTGCAACTGCATCTTCAGTCCTGGATCCAAATGAACAGGAAATGGGGGTAGCTCTTGTTGATATAGGTGCAGGCACCACTGATATCCTGGTTTATCAGGATGGAGGGATAGTCTGTTCATGTGTTCTTCCTGTCGGAGGAAGCTATGTTACCAGCGATATTTCCCACGGAATAAAGACACCGCTTGAAGCGGCGGAAATGATAAAGAAAACATACGGATGTGCAGTTCTGGAACTGGTTGATCCTGCAGAACAGCTGGAGGTTCCGTCAGTAGGCGGGCGTGCTCCCAGAAATCTGTACCGTCAGGAACTGACCCAGATCATAGGTCCCCGCGTGGCTGAAATTATGGAAATGATAGATCAGGAACTGAGTCCGAGAAAGGACATGCTTGGAGCCGGCATAGTCTTTACAGGCGGAGGAAGCATGCTCCGTGGAACAATAGAGGTTGCGGAAAAGGTGCTGAATCTTCCGGCAAGACTGGGAATTCCGTCCAATATCACCGGTCTGACAGATACTATTGCCACACCTCAGTATGCTCATCCGGTCGGACTCATAAGGTATGGAAGCCTTAACAGACAGTACAGAAGGTCAGGTTACGGAAAGAAAGGTTTTTCTGTTTTTTCAAAACTGAAGAACTGGATTGATGAATATATGTAGCAGCACTGCCGGATTCAGATTCGGAAAGGTGAATCCGGCTTAAATGAATATTTAAAAATTTGAATAAAATACTGAAGAAAAAATTTTTTTCTTGCAGTAATGTGACATAATCTGTAAATTGTTCAGCCATAGGCGTTGGAGGAGTTATGTTAAAGTTTGAAGAAGAACATCCGCTGAATACTGTAATTAAAGTAATAGGGGTAGGCGGAGCCGGAACAAACGCTGTCAACAGAATGATAGCACAGAACATGAGCGGCGTGGAATTTATTGTTGCCAATACAGATGCTCAGCAGCTGAGAGCAAGTCTTGCAACAGAAAAAATCCAGCTGGGAGAAAAACTTACCAGAGGCCTGGGAGCCGGAGCAGATCCGGAAGTCGGCAAAAAGGCAGCTGAAGAAGACAGGGACAAAATAGAGAATGCCCTTGCCGGAGCAGATCTGGTCTTCATTACTGCCGGAATGGGAGGCGGAACCGGAACCGGAGCAGCACCTGTCGTAGCAGATGTGGCAAAGGAACTGGGAGCCCTTGTTGTTGCAGTAGTTACAAAACCTTTCAGCTTTGAAGGCCGTCCAAGAGGCCAGAAGGCAGAAGAAGGGGCTGCAAACCTTAAGTCAAAAGTGGATTCAATCATTACAATCCAGAATGATATGATCCTGAAAATAATAGATAAAACCACTCCTATAGAACAGTCTTTCCGCCTTGCAGATGACATCCTGAGACAGGGGGTTCAGGGCATCGCAAATATAATCATTGAAACAGGAATAGTCAACGTGGACTTCGCAGATGTAAGGACTATTCTTAAGGAAACAGGAACAGCTCTCATGGGAGTCGGTCTTGGTTCCGGAGACACAAGGGCCGAGGATGCAGTAAAGCAGGCAATCAGCAGTCCTCTGCTGGAGGAAACCAATATTTCCGGTGCAACAGGAGTTCTCATCAATATATCCGGAGGAAAGGATCTTTCTCTTACAGAAGTTTATGCCATAACCGAAACAATTCATGATCAGGTTGATGAAAACGCCAATATAATTTTCGGTGCCACAACAGATCCTTCCCTGGATGAAAAAATACGCGTTACTGTCATAGCAACAGGTTTTGACAAAAGAAAACCTCTTGGCATCACTCCCAAAAAGGAAACAGAGCAACCTGTAAAACAGCTTCCTGTGCAGCAGATTAAACAGGATCCTGCAGGTATGAATATGAGAGTTCTTCAGGGAACTGTTCATGATTCACTTGCACCTGTTCAGCCTATCAGAAAACAGGGAGTCTTCACTTTCGGCGGAACAAAAAAGAAGGAGCTTCCTAAGACACTGGATGAACTGAATATACCTTCTTTTATAAGAAGACAGGCTGAATAGTCTGATCCTTCTGCAGGAAAAGAATGGATTTTACGGAATATTTTTTAAATAAGAACGGTCTGTCACTGCGGCAGGCCGTTCCTGTTTCCGGGGATGCATCCACCAGAAAATATTTCCGAATATATGAAAATGACAGATCTTTTATTCTTCAGGTGTCAGATGCTGGAACTGTAAAAGATTTTCTGGAGACTGGAAAGTTTTTTGCAGCAGGAGGAATTAATGTTCCGGAAATTCTGGATGCAGATGAAGAACACGGACTGGTTCTGCAGCAGGATCTGGGAAGCATAAGTCTGGAACAGTACATAATTTCTCTGCCTGAACCGGATATTGTCAGCATATATAAAAAAGCCTGCGATATAATTTTCGCAATACAGGAGCTGGATCCTTCTGGAACAGTCATTGCAGGCCGGAGCTTTGACATGGAAAAACTCATGTTTGAGTTCGATTTTTTTATACAGCACTGTCTCCTGGAATATATGAGGCTGACTCTTTCAGACAGTGAACTGAATGAACTGCGTCAGAAATTTTCTGCTGTTGCATATGCCCTTCAGATTCCGGAATCCTTTGCAGTAACCCACAGGGATTACCACTCCAGAAATATAATGATAACCGGAAACGGTCCTGCAGTCATAGATTTTCAGGATGCAAGAATGGGGCTGCCGTACTATGACATGGTTTCTCTTATTGAGGATCCCTACACAGATCTGAACAGGGAAATCCGTTCTGTTCTCCGGGATTACTGTTATCACAGAATGCATCATGCAGTGCAGGCAGATGAGTTCCGGCATCTCTGCGGACTGAGTGCCTTTCAGAGATGCATTAAGGCCATGGGTACTTACGGCTTTCAGGAATATGTCCTTCACAAAAAAGGATACAGCAGATGGATTCCTGCTGCTGCCTCTGCTGCTGCTGAAGCTGCAGAAACCGGACCTGAAACCGCAGCAGCCTGGAAACTGCTCAGGGGCTTTTTTTTATGAAAGCATTTTTACTTGCAGCAGGCTACGGAACCAGACTTGGACAGCTTACAGCAGACAGACCAAAGCCCCTTGTGGAGGCTGGCGGACGGCCCCTTGTCTGCTATGCACTGGATCTTCTGCGGAGGGCCGGCGTAACCGATATAATGTGCAATGTCCATTATCTGCCGGAACAGATAACCGGTTTTTTCCGCAGGAATGAGAATTTTGGTTTTAACGTATGCTTCTCCTTCGAGGAGGAGATTCTGGGAACTGGCGGCGGCCTTAAAAAATGTGAATCATTTTTTAAGGATGAACCTTTCTTTTTAATAAACAGCGACATAGTGTCAGATATTGATCTCATGCAGCTGGCACGCACAGCCGACTGCCTTTCTGCAGACGGCTGTGCGGCCCTGTATCCTTCGGTCAGACCGGTTGTTTCTGTCAGAAGAATGTCCTGTCAGGGCAGGGCAGGACTTCCGGAAGAAACTTCTCCGTCCCTGTCCGGAAAACCGGGATCGCTGCCCTGCTGCGCTGCAGAATACGGCCTGATTGCTGATTTTAAAAATTTTCTTTCAACAGGGATAAAGCCGGAATACGACTATACCGGAGCAGTATATCTCACCCCATCCATATTTAAATACCTTGTCCCGGAATTTTCCAGCGTGGTGTATACCGGCTTTACCGGACTTATACAGAATTCATCTTTTGCCTATGTACTTCATTCCGGGAAATGGACTGATGCAGGCACGCCGGAAAACCTTATTAAGGCAGTGCTTTAATTCTGTTCTGTTTTAAGACGGCTTTAATTTATTGTTATCACTAAAACTCCAGTCCGCCAGAATCCATACTGTGTTTTGTTTCATCTAACCGAAGATGAACTGATGTATGTATCTGAGAATTGCTTCAGAAACAAAAAAGCCCCGGAAGTCGTCCGGTGCCTGTAATGTTATAGTTCTTCTATCTCTTCCAGAGAAAGCCCTGTGGATTTTGAAATAACTGAAATAGATACTCCTTCTTTTAACAGATTCCTGGCTGTTTCGATTTTTGCCTTTGTTTCACCTATGGAAATGCCGCGTTTTTTTCCCAAGGAAAATCCTTCTGCTCTGCCTTCTGCCAGAACTTCATTCATTTTTACCTGAAATGTCATATATTCATGCCCCCACAGTATGTTCTTCCTTGCTTCAATTACTTTCTCTTCTATCCTCTGTACAAGTTTTCCTTTTCCTGCTTTCCCTGTCTTTACGTATTCCAGAAAAGATTCCAGCTCATAAGAAAGATTTTCTGCATCCTCTGTTCCCCATGGATTTACAAACACTCCGGTGAATCCGTCCTCC
>JAZRYV010000026.1:0-1301 GCA_045600925.1 Spirochaetota bacterium | reverse complement strand
CCCGGTCTTCAGCGTGCTGTCAGATGCACCTGCCATAGAGAACATGTTAACTCCAATGAGAACCTGATCGTAAACAGTCATATTGAACAGCGCTCCGGCTGCTCCTTCTATTCTGTGGGAACCTCCGGTAATCACAACACTTGTTTTATTGGAATGAAGACCGTACTGGTCAGCATGTACCTTAAGAATTCCATCGGTTACATTTACATTATATTCTGCATAAACTGCATCTGCTCCTTTGCCCTCCAGGCTGATTTTTCCGCCGTCGATCTGAATGTGGTCTTCAGCTTTTAATCCGGTGGCTTTTTTTGTTTCCTGGTTCACACTGAAAATCATA
Organism: Spirochaetota bacterium; assembly: GCA_045600925.1. GTDB lineage: Bacteria > Spirochaetota > UBA4802 > UBA4802 > UBA5550 > JAZRYV01. Next base: position 964 of record JAZRYV010000026.1, on the reverse strand, counting down.
TTATCAGACTTGCTGAAGCAGGCACGGCGCATAGCAGAACGCATACGGCTGCAAACAGCAAGGCTGCAACAAATCTTTTTTTCATGATACTTTCTCCTTTCAAATTCAATCAGACAATCGATTTCACATCCGGCCTGTATTACTGCCGGAAACATACAGCTGATACCATCATATGCTATTCAGAGAAGTATCACCCTACCCGAAAGGGTAGGCTTCAGCATTTTTCTCAGATTATTTCTGCAGAAAAGTAAAACAGCTGCAGTATCAGAAATCTGACACTGCAGCTGCGCTTTTTTCAATACTGCTTTTACAGAACTTTCTTTACTTTGAGGAAGTCTCCCTTTTCCAGTTCGGTATAAGCTTTTTCAACATCCTTTTCAGTGGTCATTATGATCGGTCCGCCCCATACAACTCTGTCCGGAACTGCCAGTGAGCTCATCACGATGAACTGACAAGGTTTTCCTCTGTTTTCAACATTTATTGTGTCGCCCTGGGACAGCTTTGCAACTGACTTTTCAGAGATATTTGCGCCGTTGATATTGATCTCGCCGCTGACAACCATTACAGCAACAGATCTGTCCACCGGAGTGTTTATGATTTCATTTGCACCGCTCTGAAGACGAACATCGTAGAGATCCAGCGGCAGATGACTGCCCTGGAAACCCTGAAGATCTTCGTAGCTGCCTGCCAGAACACGAAGGAGTCCGTGGTCCAGATATTTTTCCGGAATGTCAAGATTTCTGATTCTGTCAAAGGACGGATCATCCATTTTTTCTTCACCCGGAACGTTGAGCCAGATTCTCACAGCTTCATAAGAACTCTTTCCGGAGATCATGTCAGCAAAGAGAACGCCTGAGCCGGAGGAGAGCCATGCAACGTCGCCCTTTTCAAGAACGCCGATGTTGCCCAGATGATCTCTGTGATCCAGTTCGCCGCTGAGTATATACGTGATCTGTTCGATGCC
>JAZRYV010000025.1:0-1863 GCA_045600925.1 Spirochaetota bacterium | reverse complement strand
CAGGGGAATGATAAATGTATTAAATTGTGAAGAACTTTTCCAGAATCCTGACCTTTATGCAGCATTTCTTCTCTGGATGCTTTCGGAGTTGTATGAAACACTTCCGGAAGTGGGAGATGCAGATAAACCTAAAATAGTATTTTTCTTTGATGAGGCACATATTCTGTTCAATATTAATTCAAAAGAACTGTTGAGTAAGGTTGAACAGGTTGTACGTCTTATCAGGTCAAAGGGAGTAGGAGTTTATTTTATAAGCCAGAGTCCTACGGATATACCGAATTCGGTATTGGGCCAGCTTGGAAACAAGGTACAGCATGCATTGCGGGCTTATACACCGGCAGACCAGAAAGCTGTTAAGGCAGCTGCTCAAAGCTTTGTTGTCAATCCTGAATTCAAGACCGAAGAAGTCATCACGCAGCTGGGAACAGGTGAAGCGCTCATTTCATTCCTTAATGAAAAAGGAACACCTACCATGGTACAAAGAGCGTTCATACTTCCTCCTCAGAGCCAGATGGGTATAATTGATGATGCACTTTTACAGCAGGCAATTGCCAGTCAGGATATGGGAATAAAATATAATACGCCTTTAGACAGGGAATCCGCATATGAACTGCTTACGGGAAAGACGGCAAATTCACAGGCTGCCCAGCCTCAGCAGGCACAAACTGCAGCTGTGGAACAACAGGAGACAATTGATCCGGTTTCAAATGGTGGAAATACATGGACATGTAAATGCGGGCAGGTTAATGACGGAGGTAATTTCTGTAAATCCTGCGGCCAGCCAAGAAATACTTCGGAAGTTCCTGCAAATCAGGCACTGACGCAGCAGGCACAGCAAAGCACACAGGCACCGGAAGGACCGTCACTTGTAGCGTCTGCACAGGCTGCACAACAGGAAACAGCCAATGCATCTGCCCAAGAACCGTCACTTGTAGCATCAGCACAGGCAGCTCAGGCAGAAAAGGAAACACAGCAGGCAGAGACGGAAGCTGAAGAAGGAACAGTAACTCTTACGGAAGCAGATCTGGAAAAACTTAAAAAGCAGGCAGCAAAGGAAGCTAAGGCCGAATTAAAGGAAGAAGAGGCCAAAGCAAAAGAGAAAAAGAAAAAACAGGAAAAAATCGGAAAAGCCGCTTCGACCGTACTGACCAGTGCAGGAAGGACCGCTGCAAATTCTCTTGTAAGGGGACTTCTTAAAAATCTGATTAAATAAAAAATTGATATAAAGAAGGTAAACAATGAAAACAATTTATAATCATAAGGAAATTGAAAAGAAATGGCATGATTATTGGGAAGAGAACCCGATAAATGTTGATGACGGGAAGAAAGAAAAGTATTACTGTCTTGACATGTTTCCGTACCCGTCAGGATCGGGACTCCATGTAGGCCACTGGAGAGGCTATGTTATCAGTGACGTGTGGAGCCGCTATCAGCTGATAAAAGGAAAGTATTTGATTCACCCGATGGGATGGGACGCTTTTGGACTTCCGGCAGAAAACTACGCTATTAAGATGGGAATTCATCCTTCCATCAGTACTGCTGAAAACATAAGCAACATCAAAAGGCAGATTAATCAGATTGCTGCGATTTATGACTGGGACCGTGAGGTAAATACAACGGATCCGGACTTCTATAAATGGACACAGTGGATATTCATTCAGATGTTTAAAAACGGATTGGCATATGAAAAAGAAATGCCTATTAACTGGTGTCCAAGCTGCAAGACAGGCCTTGCAAATGAGGAAGTTGTTGACGGAAAATGTGAAAGATGCGGAGCCGAAGTAACAAAGAAGAATCTTAAACAGTGGATGCTTAAGATTACGGCATATGCTGACAGACTTCTTGAAGACCTTAAGACTCTTG
>JAZRYV010000024.1:0-1390 GCA_045600925.1 Spirochaetota bacterium | reverse complement strand
TGTTACTACTATGTCTGCTTCCCTTCTCCCTGCCTGATAGTTCGGATTCCCTCCGATCATCCCTCCAAGAACCGACTGCCCTGCATTTACTGAGTTGTTCAGAATTATTCCTGAACTTCCTACATTATATGCGGAAAACATATTTACCGATACTCCTCCGGGAGTGGGCGCTGTCAGATTTATTAACGGTACTCCGTTAGGGGCATTTGCTACTGAAGGCCTCATGGATGTTGGAATTCTGCTGCTCATATCCACGCTTATCTGCGTTTTACCTCTGACTGGCAAAGGCAGAAATACCATTTCCACCAGAACAGGAAGGATAAGGATCTGTTTTATTATTATTCTTAATGTTTTCATAATGGAGGTACCGTCCCTAAAAACAGACTGAATCAGTCTGCTTGAATAATTAAAAATGCCCTTATCTGCCGTATATATGCATATACGAAAGTTTTGTCAAATATGATTAATAAAGAGTTTAAAAAAATACTTTTTTACTGCTTTATTCTGCTTTTTAAATAAATTCTTGTTGAAAAAGATCAAAACATACAGACTGTATTTCAAAGTTCCGGCAGGATGTTTTTTCTCATCTTGACAAAAAACCGCCATCCGTAAAACTTTCATAAATCCGTTCAGGAGAAAACTATGGATGCCGTAACAAATAATCTGACAAAGGGCAGCATACTCCGTACCCTTGTAACCTTTGCTGTTCCTTTCCTTATTGCAAATATACTTCAGGCACTGTACGGGGCAGCAGATCTTTTCGTTGTTGGGCAGTTCTGCACTCCTTCAGCTGTGGCAGCCGTTTCTACAGGCACACAGGTTACTCAGATTATCACCAGTCTGGTAACAGGTCTTACTCTGGGGGGAACCATCCTCACAGGAAAATATACAGGAATGAACCGGACTGATCTTGTCAGAAAAGCCATCGGAACAGCTCTCACCCTCTTCGCAGGAGCTGCAGTGCTTCTGACTTTTCTTATGCTTGCCTTTCTCGAGCCGGTACTCTCTCTCCTTAATACTCCGACGGAATCTTTTGCACAGACTGCCGAATATGTTTCCATATGTGCCATGGGAAACTTTTTCATATGCGGATACAATGCCATAAGTGCAGTTCTCCGCGGATGCGGAGATTCCACAAGACCCATGTTCTTTGTAGGCATCGCCTGCGTTATCAACATCATTCTTGATTTTGTACTTGTGGGAGGATTTAAAGCCGGAGTCAGCGGAACGGCACTTGCAACAGTAATTTCCCAGGGAATCAGCATGATCCTTGCTGTTCTGTGGCTTAAAAGGCATAACTTCATTTTCGATTTCAGGCTGAAGAGTTTCCGGATAGACAAAACTCTTGCAAAAGAACTGGCTCTTACCGGAATCCCTGTTTCCTTTCAGG
>JAZRYV010000023.1:0-1989 GCA_045600925.1 Spirochaetota bacterium | reverse complement strand
TATCTGGATATGGATCAGGTTGATGTGCCCTATTCCCTGCTTAAGAAAGGAGTTTTTTCTGATGCTCTGGACAGGGCCTGCCGTGTTATCACCATGTACAATCTTCTTCATAAAAGAGAGAAAAACAGGATAGAGATGATTGCCACTGATTCTGTTCTAAGAAGTGATCCTGTTTCCAACGGCATAGGATCCATTAATTTTACGGTCCTTAAGGATCTGTCCCTTGTAGCTGCAAAATATTTTTCTATCTCAGGTGCGGACAGCGTTTTATTTTATTTTGATGTGGCATGCCGTGACGGTGAATGGCTCAGCAAGATCTATAAGCTTCAGAAGAAAGAGGAAGGCTTTGTCCTTGATCTTCTGGCAGAAAAGGATCCGAGAAATCCATACAATGAAATAACGGATTCAAGGGAAGCCCATCTTTTTTCAATGAAGAAATGGCCTGTTGAGATCTGGGCTGATGAATGTTTTGACAATGGGGAATATGAGGAGCTGCTGATAGACACGGTTGATTTTAATGTACCTGAGAAGTACAGCAGATTTGAAGCTCCTCTTGCTGCAAGAATTTTTACGGGACGGATAAACAGCCGCAAGGTCTGCTTTTACATGAAGGATTCCAGAATCAGCGGCGGAGCAACAGGAGATCTGGAAGGTCTTAAATATGCTGCAGCTGTCTACATTTCTGTAAAAAAACAGTGGCCGCTGTATGTGTGGAACGACGGGGCAGGTGCAAATGTTGCTCAGGGTATCATTTCCATCAACCGGGCTTCTGAAGGGTTTATGATGAATGCCATGTCGTCAAATATGGAACCTGAACAGTTTTTAAATGAAATAAGAGGTGCGTCGGATAAGAGGCTGACGGATCTTTTTGATTCCATGGACAGGCAGTATTTCGGAGGAGACAGGACATTCCATAAAGGAGAAACTTTTTACTACATAACGGCTGTTGGAATCGGTTCTTCTGCCGGGCTGGATGTGTACGGTTCCAGTCAGGCTCCTGTACAGATTCTGCTGGACAATGAGTTTTCATACAGGACACTGACAGGTTCTGCCATTATACGTTTTGTGACAGGAGAAGATATTTCCAACTATGAAATCGGCGGTGCCCGTGTAATGAGCAAGTGGGCCGGAATTGTTGATCTGGTTGCCGGAGGGAAATACAGACTTATTTCTGAAATACGCAGACTCAATGATATGTTCTCTTTTGAAAAACAGCTTCCTGCCATAAACAGAACTGACAGTGTGACCGGCAGCAAAGCTGAAGACGGACATTTTTCAGAGGATGATGTGGAGGCAAATACTGATGACGGAAATTTTATTGCCTTTAAGCAGGATTATTACGGAAGCAGTTCTGTTGTGGCAGGTTTCGGAAAACTGGCCGGAAGAAGGACTCTGATTCTTGGAACACGGAGTCCGGAAGGTCTTAGATCTTTTCAGTCTGTAATACGTGCTCACGATGTGCTCCGGAGTGCATCAAAGCTCAGAGTTCCTGCTGTGCTTGTTTTTTCTGAAAAATGGCACCAGAATGCAGAGCTGTATGATATCCAGGGGGTCAGGGCCAGAATGGATTTCATAAAGGAACTTGCTGCATTTCGTGATCTTAAGATCTGCATCATAACAGATATTGCAGGTTTCCACTGTATAGAGATAATAAGCAGCTGTGATATTATAATCTTTGTACAGAATGGAACACCTGATGCCATCCAGAAGGATTTTGTGGAAAGAAATGCCGCCTTCATTGTTCCGGTACTCTCCGAAGCCTTTGACCTGGCCGCACAGCTTATAAATCTTTTAAAACCGGTATCTGTACAGCCATGTTCTGTATGCGGAAAGCCTGAAATACCGGATGATCCTGGAATTCCATACAATATGGAAACATCTGTTATAAGACAGATTCTGGATGAGGGGGAGTTTTATGAATTTTTTGCAGGCATGAATTCCATTCAGACCAGACCTAATTTTATTACAGGACTGGGCCGTCTTAACGGA
>JAZRYV010000022.1:0-4263 GCA_045600925.1 Spirochaetota bacterium | reverse complement strand
AGAAGGAGTATCTGTTTCAGTTATTTCAAAATCCACAGGACTGTCCATTAAAGATATAGAAGCTCTGTAAAAAATTCAGACAGTTTTTGAAGCATAAACAGCATGTTTTAATGAGGTTCTGTCTGTTTTTGTATTCTCTGGTGTCGGAACTGCTTATGGATAATAAAAAAGCCCTGAAGAATCAGGGCTTTTGGTGAGGGAAGGATTCGAACCTTCGAAGGCGTGGCCGACAGATTTACAGTCTGTTCCCTTTGACCGCTCGGGAACCTCACCTTGAAAGAGCTGGCGAGAGGAATTGAACCCCCAACCCATTGATTACAAATCAATTGCTCTACCGATTGAGCTACGCCAGCAGTTCTGTGTAACAGAATGATGTACTTAAAAACCATTCCCTGTTATATGTCAATAAAAATCCTGTTTTTTTGATGAAAAAATATTTATAATTATCTTGCACTTTTTATATGTAACAGTAAATGGTTTCTGTGTTCAGAACAGTAATAAATTATATGTGAGGATCTGATGGATTACCGTGAAATAGAACAGCTTTCTGAAACTGTTAAAAAAGAAAATCTTTTTGTTCAGCAGATTAAGGATGAGATGGCAAAGCTTGTTGTGGGGCAGAATCATCTGATTGAATCAGTTATTATTTCTTTTCTTGCAGGAGGGCATATTCTTGTGGAAGGCCTTCCTGGGCTTGCAAAAACTTTTACTGTCCGGGCCTTTGCCGGAGCTGTAAACTGTGAATTTAAAAGGATTCAGTTTACACCTGATCTTCTTCCTTCAGATCTTACTGGAACCAGAATTTTTGATCCCGGAAAGGCCGCCTTTTTTACAAAAAAAGGTCCAGTGTTTACCAATCTTCTTCTTGCAGATGAGATCAACAGGGCTCCGGCCAAGGTTCAGTCTGCTCTTCTGCAGGCAATGGAGGAAAAGCAGATCACAATAGGTGATGATACATTTCAGCTGAAGGATCCATTTATGGTTCTGGCAACAGAAAATCCTGTTGAACAGGAAGGCACATATCCTCTTCCGGAAGCACAGCTGGATCGCTTTTTTATGAAGGTTCCTGTGGATTATCCTGCGCCGGATGAAGAAAAACGGATTCTTGCAGGTTTTTCATCCATCAGCACTGGACATACTGAACCGGTGTTTGCTCCGGAAAATCTGGGCAGAATACGGGATCTTATTTCATCAGTCTATATAGATGAAAAGCTTATAGACTACATAGTGGCAGTTACAGGAGAGACCAGAAAGCCTTCATTATCTGAACTGAAAAAATACATTGAGTTTGGTGCCAGCCCCAGAGCCTCAATCTCCCTTATGAAGGCTGCCAGATGCAGAGCCTTTATTGCAGGAAGAGGTTTTGTAACTCCGGATGACATTAAGTCTGTGGGGGCTGATGTCCTTCGGCACAGAATTATTCTTTCCTATGAAGCAGAGGCAGCAGGCAGAACTGCAGATGATATTGTAAAGACTGTGTTTGATACAGTTCAGGTGCCATGACATTGCTGAGTCTGCTGAAAAAAAAGTCTCCTGCAGAAGATGAAAAATTATTTCAGGAACGGGACAGGGCTTTTTTAAAAAAAATACGTTTTGCCACTGGAAGAAAACTGAATTCCACCTTTTCAGGTGAGTACAGATCAGCCTTCCGTGGAACAGGTCTGTCATTTGATTCTGTCCGTGAATACATGTACGGAGATGATGTACGGAATGTGGACTGGAATGTTTCTGCCAGAATGAACCGTCTGTACATAAAGGAATTTATTGAGGAAAGGGATCTTTCCATTCTTGTTATGGCAGATGTTTCAGGATCCATGCTTTTCGGAAAGGAAAGGTCTAAAAGAGAAAAGGTTCTGGAAACAGTATATCTGCTTCTTTCTGCTGCTGAGATGAACAGGGACAGATTTTCAGTGCTGCTGTTTTCCGACAGACCGGAGAAATTCATCAGACAGCCTGCAGGGAGAAGACCTGTACAGACTGTGATGAATGAGATTATCAGGTTCCGTCCTGAAAGCAGAGCCACTGATCTTGGAAAAGCATTTGATTTTGCAGGAAAAGTTCTTAAAAGGCGGAGCCTGATTTTCTGCATTTCGGATTTTATGGATGAAAAAAAAGATTTTTTAAGTAAAATGAAACTGACCGGCCGCAGACATGAAATTATTCCTGTTCAGGTTTACGACCCTGCAGAAGAGAATCTGCCGTTTTACGGTCTTACCGAATTTCTGGATCTGGAGTCCGGAATGACTTTTTTTGAAGATGCTGTTCCGGAATCTGCAGTACTTCCCGCACTGCAGGTTCCCGGGGTTCTGCGGCTGTCTACTGAGGATCCGGCTGACCTGGCACTGCTTGGCTATTTCAAAAAGCGGAAACGGTCAGCCGGCGGCTATGCAGGAGGACGGCATTCATGAAAAAGCATATGTTTCTGCCTGTCATCATTTTATCTGCATGGGGACTGCTTTATGGTCAGGAGAATGCGGAACAGCTTAAGATATCTGCCGCTGTCATGCCGGAACAGGTTTATGCAGGGCAGACTGTGGAATACAGAATTGATCTTGAAGGAAACAGACTTTCAGAGCTTGAGATTGAGCTTCCGGAACCTGGAAAGATTTTTCCTGATCAGGTAAAAAAGGACAGTTCACAGGCTGCCAGCGGGAAAGAGGTTCCTGAACAGGATCCTGTGCCCCTGTTTGTCATAGAATCTTCCGCAGAGGATTGCGGACAGGCAGTGAGTCATCAGACAGAAGAAAAAAGATCTTTTGCAGTTAAAATTTCATGCTACAGGCCAGGAATATGGAAGCTTCCGGAGCTGAAGATTTCCGGCAGCGACGGAATAGTAACAGGATATAAAATTCCTGAGATCAGGGTAAATGCTGTGAATCCTGAAGGTTCCTTTGCTGAAATTGAACCTCCTCTTATGCCTGAGAACAGTTATTTCCGGCTGATTCTGCTTGTTCTTGGGGCAGCAGCTCTGGCTGCAGCAGCTGTTATTCTGATCCTGTGTTTCAGGAAAAAAAGTAAAAAAGTTCTGCTGGCAGAAGTTCACCCTCTTGAGGATTTTCTTATGGAGGCAGAGAAAATCCGTGCAGGGTGTTTGACTGAAAAATTTATTCCGGCTGAATACTGCTTTGATATTTCCATGGCTTTCCGCAGACTGCTTTCTTTTGTGATGAAGGCAGATACAGTGGAAATGACTACAGATGAAATCAGCCGGATTCTGAAGAAAAAATTTCACGGAAACGAAGAGACACAGCAGATTATGGCCCTTTTTGAACTGTGGGATCTTTCCAAGTTCGCAGAATTTTCTCCGTCTGAAGATACGATGCTTGCAGGCCATGACACAGCAGTAAGGACGGCCCGGAGACTGTGGAGAGATTACGGAAATGAAACAGGGCCGGGATGTTCTGATGATAAAGGAGGAAGAAAATGACCTTTCAGCATCCTGCGTTTCTGCTGCTTCTGATTCCATTCGCTGCCATGGCTGTGTGGTTTTTTATAAGCGGAAGGTCCCGCCGGGCAGGGGCTGCAGCAGTGTCATCATCAGCCATTGTAAAAAAAAGAAAAACACTGAAGGCTGTTACATATCCTTATCTGAATATTCTAAGATTCGCATGCATCTTTTTCCTGATCCTGTCACTGGCAGGGCCAGGCAGGTCTGTCAGTTACTCCACTGTAAAGAATTCAGGCATAGATATTATGATTGCCCTGGATGTTTCCGGCTCCATGGAGGGGCTGGATTTTGAACCGGAAAACCGTCTTGGTGCTGCAAAAAAGGCACTGATGGAATTCGTGTCAGGCCGGGAAAACGACAGAATAGGGCTTGTTCTCTTTGCAGGAGAAGCACGGCTTCAGTGTCCGCTGACTCTTGAGCACGGCATTATTCAGGATATAATGGATGAGACTGATTTTGATTCTGTAGATGCAGGCGGTACAGCTGTGGGAGAAGCCATGGCTCTGTGTGCATCTGCCATGACAGACCTTAAGGGAAAGAGCCGGATTATTCTGATGATTACTGACGGTGTGAACAATTCAGGCACAGTGGATCCGGAAACTGCAGCCTCTGCCTGTCAGGAACTGGGTATTAAAGTCTACACACTTGGCATCGGAAAGGAAGGAATGGTTCCATATCCAGGAGGACTTCTTGGAAAGCGTTATGTTCCGAACAGCTTTGATCCTGCCCTGCTTAAGGCTGTTTCGGATAAAACAGGAGGCAGATTTTACAGAGCCCTTTCATCCGATGTGTTTTTTAAAGATATGAAGGAGATT
>JAZRYV010000021.1:0-5579 GCA_045600925.1 Spirochaetota bacterium | reverse complement strand
AAATGGAAAAAAGGCAGGCTGAAACTCAGAGAAAAGCTTTTGAAAAAGATATGCAGAATCAAAGAAAAGAACTTCCTGATCTTCAGGATCAGCCACTTTCACAGAAATCTGATCACAGATTTTACATTAAGAAGCTTATTATACATAATGATGATCTGCTTTCCCGTTCTGAAAGAAAACACTTTCAGAAAAAGTATACAAATAAAGAAATTTCCTACAATGATCTTACACTGTTAACACGGGAACTGACAAATCTTCTTATTAACAAAGGATATTCTACAACCAGAGTGCAGATTCCTGTGGGACAGAACATATCAAACGGAACAGTTGAAATAACTATAGTAAAAGGTCTTATAGAGGAAATCATTCCTGAAGAAAATACCTTCAGGAACAGAATGAGAATAAGAAGTGCATTTCCATTTTTCCGGGATCGTCTTCTGGATATAGGAGATATAGATTTAGGACTGGAACGGCTTAACTCTGTGCCTTCTGCAAATGCAAAGATGGAAATAAGACCAGGCTCAAACAGCGGGTACTCAAAAATTATTATATCAGACGAGGGAGGACTGCCTTTTACTCTTGATACTGGTTTTGACAACCTTGGGCAGAAGGCAAACGGTAAATTCAGAGCAAGAGTCAATGCAGGTCTCTACAATCTGCTTTGCTTAAATGATACTCTGAACTGCGACATTACAGGCAGTCTTACAGATCAGAAAACAAAATACAGCCGAAGTTTAACAGCCATGTATGCTTTTCCTCTCGGAAGATGGTCTTTCTCTGGTATTTTCAGCCGTTCGGAAAATCTTCAGACAGTTGAAGGTGAATTCAGAGGCATTCAGTCAAAAGGAATCGATACAAGCGGTGTTTTTAATATTGACCGTCTTATGATAAAAACAAAAGGCAATTCCAGATTAAAATTCAAAGCAAAACTTACTGTAAAAAACAAGGAAAACTTCATCGAAGATGCAAAAATAGAAACTTCCAGCATTAAACTGACAGTTGGAAATGCAGGCATAGACTTTACATCCTTTCTTGCAGGAGGATATTTCTCTGCATCATCCTCATCACAGAGGACTTCCTGTTCTTGGTGGATACAAGGATCCATCAGATCTGGACAGGGATGCAGCCAGAGCACAGTTTTCAAAAATAGATCTTAATCTTTTGTGGAACAGAATGTTCACTATTGGATCTCTGCCCTTCACTTTTACAGCTGCAGTTACAGGTCAGTATTCCTTTGATACTCTGTACAGTTCCGAAAAGCTTTCTGCAGGAGATTTTTCTACTGTACGGGGATTCAGTGAAGGCAACATTTCAGGAGACCGTGGTTTTTACAGTAAAAATGATCTGTCCCTTGATCTTTCCTTTATATGGAAGGAACTTAAGGGTATTTCTGTCTTCGGAGGTTTTGACTACGGATATATTATAGACAAAGCCGGAAAAGATTCCAATTTCGGACAGGGAGAGGCCTCCCTGATAGGATGGTGTACAGGTATTAATTTTGGCACAAAGCTTCTATACGGAAATATTACCTATTCCAGGAAAATTTTCGAACCATGGTTTCTTGATGAAGACGATTATGTCATTTACATGTCTGCATCATTTTCTTTTTCAGGTCTGACTTCTTTCCTGACAGGTAAATGATTGACATGTAAATATATATTTTTCTGAATATACAGAGAGGTTATCATGAAAAAATTTTTTATTCTGCTTCTTTCAGCACTGTTCTTTTTTTCTGCTGCACTGTCAGTCTTTTCTGCAGACAAAACAGAAAAAGACACATCTGATATTAAAATAAAGGTCTATCTTAAAACCGGTGAAACAGCATTCTGTCTTAATAATCTGAGCATGATTATTATTTCCGGGGAAGAAGTCCCTGCTTTTCTTGAAGTAAAAAATATACTGAATAAAAATTTTAAAGAATTCAGTGCTGAAAAAAAAGACGGAGGAAATATAACCTTCACCTATGGTCAGGCAAATAATCTGATGTACTTTATGAACAAGACACAGTTCAAAGGACAGGAAGCGGAATACTATCAGGAAATTGTAACAAAAGTCCTGAATGCACTTAAAAAGGAACTTGAATAAAATGAAAAAACTGCATACTGTACTAACAGCTGTTCTGCTGTCCGCCTCTGTTTTATTTCTGCCTGTTTCTTCTTCGGCAGCAGAGAAAGATATGAATAAAACAGTTCTTACTGTAAATCTTACTGATTCGGATGTGGCATTTATCTATGTGACACTCAATTCTGTAACTCCTGCAGAAAATGAAAAGGAAGCATTTAAAGCTGTATATCCTTTTTTCAGAGATCTTTACCCTCAGATGAGGGAACAGAAAATTAAAAACACAGATATCCAGCTTGCCTATGTGAATGCAAATAACCTTCTGTACTTTATGGGTCAGGGAACAGTCAAGGGAGCTTCTGCCCTGATTTATGAAGAAGTAGTGAAAAAAATATACGATAAAATGCAGGCAGCTCTGAAATAGCTGCTGTTTCATAAAAGAGGAATTAAATGAAGAAAACAAAAAATTTTAAGATGCTGATAACCCTTATGTCTGCCTTAATTTTTTCCTGTGTTATCTGCAGCAATTCCTATGCCGAAACAGACATATCTAAAATATCCTTTAAGGTATATCTGAAAACAGAGCAGGTATCAGCACTTCTCTTTCTTTTAAAAAAATCAGAAATGAAAGGAACAGAAGTTCCTCTGTATCTGGAATCACTGAGATTCTTTATGAATACATATAATGATATGCTGACAAAAAAAGAAAAAGGAAGAAACATCAGGTTTACAGGGAACATTGCCAATAATACAATATATTTTCTCAAAAAGGCAAAGTTTGAAGCCTATTTAGCAGAAAAATACTATGAACCTGTTTCAAAAATTGATGCGGAACTGAGGAAACATCTTTAATTCTTCAGCCATATTTCATTTTACTTAAATTCAGACTGATCTGTCACACTGTTCCCTGATCTGATTCACGTCGGAAACAATCTGTCCGTCAACAAGGGATATGGTTCTGGCTGTTTTTGCGGCAATGGACATGTCATGTGTTACTATGACTATTGCTGCACCGTATTCCTTTCCCAGCTCCAGAAGAATTCTTGTCAGTTCATCGGAATTATTCCGGTCCAGACTTCCGGTAGGTTCATCAGCCAGAATTATTTCCGGACGTGCTATTATTGCCCGTGCTGCTGCTGTTCTCTGACACTCACCTCCTGACATTTCTGAAGGTCTGTGATGTATTCTGTCCGAAAGTCCGAAACGTTCCAAAAGAAGAAGAGCCTTTTCCCTTGCAGCAGATCTTTTCTCTCTGGCAATGAGAAGAGGCATCATCAGATTTTCAAGAGCTGTAAATTCCGGAAGAAGATTGTGAAGCTGGAAAATAAATCCGATATGTTTTCCTCTGAAGGAACTGAGTTTTTCAATGGATAGTTCTGACACATCAGTACCGAGAATTTTAACAGCCCCTGAAGCTGGCCTGTCAAGGCAGCCCATAATATTAAGAAGAGTGGATTTCCCGGCTCCGGAAGGTCCTACAATGGATACCGACTCTCCTCGGTTTATTTCAAAGGAAATATCCCGGAGAACATGAATCAAACCGGTTCCGTATCCATAGTTTTTATTTATGCCTGAAGCGCTTATTACTGTTTCAGTATTTTCCATATCTTGCCTATTCATACCTTATGGTTTCTACAGGATTCTGGCGTGATGCATGCCAGGCAGGAAAAATTGCTGCTGCTGTGGAAAGGAAAACTGCAAAGATTGAAATAAACACAACAAAATCAGGACTGATCTGTGTTGGAATAGAATCTATGTAATAGATGTTTTTCGGCACAAGACTGATGTCAAAATAAGTTCCCAGATTAAAGAGCGAATATATCCTGGCTCCTGCTGAGTTTATCATATTTTCAGTTCCCTTGATTATCGCTTCCAGATTCAGGGATGCGGCAAGGCCTGTTATTACTCCAAGAAGCGTTCCAGTAACTCCTATTAGGAAGCCTTCCAGCACAAATATGGTCATAACTGATCTGGGGCCGGCTCCCATGGATTTCAGAATTCCAATAGATTTTCTCTTTTCCATGACAACCATTACAATTGTTCCCATGATTGTGAAACCTGCTGACACTATGACCAGGAAAAGAATAATCATCATTATGAGTTTTTCCAGCTTAAGGGCATAGAAAAGATTCTGATTTTTCTCCTCTGCTGTTATGGCTGAGTATTTAAACCCGACTTTTTCCTGTACTGCAAGAGCTGTTCTGTCCAGGCTTCCGTATACATCTGCCACCTTTATTCCTATGCCCCAGGCCACATCTCCCACAGAATAAAGTCTCTGGGCATCCTTAAGGCTCATGACTACAAGTTTTGTGTCAAAATCATAATAGCCTGTTTTAAAGAAACCAAGAATTTTATATTTACCTGTCCCCGGAGTCATTCCTTCAGAAGCTGTAAGCCTGCCCTTTGGAACTATAAGTTCCATGAACTGACCTTTCTTTATTCCCAGATTATATGCCAGTTCCTCGCCAATGAAGATGCCTCTTTCCTTTGCAAAGGACTCGCTGCCTTCGGTAATAAATTTCAGAACATCAGCAGGCAGATTGTCCTCTGTTCCTGTACCACGGATCATTACATAGGAAATTCTGCTTCTGTACCTGAACAGTGCCTGTCCCTGAAGATACGGAGACACTGCAGCAACACCTTTAACCTGACTGATTGATTCCGACAGTTCCCTGTAATTGTACATAGTCTGACCTGTGGCCGAACCGTAGGAATTGGTAATTGTTATGTGTGAATCAAAATCCAGAATCTTGTCCCGTATCTGAGCCTGAAAACCGTTCATAACAGAAAGCACAAGGATCAGAATAAAGACTCCGATCCATACAATCAGAACAGAAAGGAAGGTATTAAATGAAATAAATCCCTGATTCTTTTTTGATTTCAGATATCTGAAGCCTATAAAAAATTCATATAGTCTGAGCATGTTACCTTTTATAAATGAATAAGAGTTCTGTTGGCCAGGAGCCATCCATCACCGGAACGGGATCCTGTCTTAAACTTTACGGCAAAAACCTCTCCTCTTACAGGGGATGATTTTTTGCCTGCCCGGAGGACCTGTCTGCATTCAAAAATGATATTACGTTTTATAAATACAGATCCCTCAAAATCAGTTCTTTCCTCGCCGTCGCAGTCTTCCACTTTGAGAATCTGCACATCCGCATAGCATGAATCTCTGTATATTTCCCGGAACACAGACTGTTCCCTTGGATAAGCCTCTGTCTTTGCATAAACAGCGTAATCCATCTTTTCCGTGGAAGTGGCCCACCTGTTAAGAAGAAGGGAGAAAGAGCTCAGATCTTCCTTTTTCCCGCAGCCGGAACTTATAATAAAAAATGCAAGTAAAAAGAAAACAGCTGAAATTTTAAGTTTCATTAAAATATCCCGAAATTTACTGAAAGGCCTCTGCGGTCAGAAATGATTCCGCTGTATGACCTCTTTCCAAAGATTTTATTTATGCTCCAGCAGGGATTCTATGCGGTCGAAAATTTTTACTGCAACTCCTGATTTCGGAAGAATTG
>JAZRYV010000020.1:0-4474 GCA_045600925.1 Spirochaetota bacterium | reverse complement strand
TTAATTCACAGAGAGTGCTTAAATTCAAGCACTGGGATGTGGATAAAGCTACAGAAAAACTCTCTTCTGGTTTAAGGATCAACAGAGCCGGTGATGATGCTTCCGGTCTTGCAGTATCTGAGAAAATGAGATCACAGATCAACGGACTCAGGCAGGCTGAAAGAAACACCGAAGACGGCATGTCCTTTATCCAGACAACAGAAGGCTATCTCCAGGAACTGGGTGACATTGTACAGAGAATCAGAGTCCTTGCAGTACAGTCAGCCAACGGCATCTACACACAGCAGGACAGACAGATGATTCAGGTAGAAGTTTCTGCCCTTGTTGACGAAGTGGACCGTATTGCTTCCCAGGCAGAATTCAACAAGATGAACCTTCTTCAGGGTGATTTTGCCCGTCACAGCAGAGCTACTTCCATGTGGTTTCATATGGGGGCAAACATGCATCAGAGAGAAAGAGTCTACATTCAGACTATGACTGCCCAGGCTCTTGAGCTTAAGGATGTTGTCGGACTGCCTGTTACATTATCTACACCTGATGCAGCAAACAGGGCTATTGGTATTATGGATAATGCCATTATGATTATCTCCAAGCAGAGAGCAGATCTGGGTGCATACTACAACAGACTTGAACATGCTGCAAAGGGACTTATGAACGCATATGAAAATATGCAGGCTTCTGAAAGCAGGATCAGAGATGCTGATATGGCTGAAGTTACAGTAAGCTTTACAAAGGATCAGATTCTCAGTCAGAGCGGTACTGCAATGCTGGCTCAGGCAAACCAGAAATCTCTGGGAATTCTTCAGCTTCTCAGATAACACCTGTTTTTCTTTCTCCTTCCTCTCTGGAGGGAGGAGAAAAGAAGATTTTCGGAGCTGTCCGTTTTCATCAGACAGCTTATAATAAAAGGACCTGTGGTCCGTCAGTTCTTTTACATTTTGAATTTTTATGGTTATTGCTGTAAGCATACAGGCCGGATTCCGGTCAGTATGGTTGCAGCAATGCAGCCTCCTGTATTCCCTGAGTTGTGAAAACCTGGTATTAAACGCCTGATAGGGAGATCAGGCAGAAAAACAAAGGAGTGTTGCGTATGATTATAAACCATAATATGAGTGCTATCAATACAAACAGGGCGCTCAAGTTCAAACACTGGGACGTAAACAGTTCCATGGAAAAATTATCTTCAGGGCTCAGGATAAACAAGGCCGGTGATGATGCTTCCGGACTGGCGGTCTCTGAAAAGATGAGATCACAGATCAACGGACTCAGGCAGGCCGAAAGAAACACTGAAGACGGGATGTCCTTCGTACAGACTGCCGAAGGTTATCTGGATCAGACTACCGGTATTCTCCAGAGAATAAGGGTTCTTTCTGTACAGTCAGCCAATGGTATCTATTCTCAGCAGGACAGACAGCTCATTCAGGTAGAAGTATCCGCTCTGGTAGATGAAATTGACAGGGTAGCTTCTCAGGCTGAATTCAACAAATTCAAGCTGCTTGCAGGAGATTTTGCAAGGAATAATGCTCAGTCCAGTATGTGGTTTCATATCGGGGCTAATATGCATCAGCGGGAGAGGGTGTATATTGGTACGATGACAGCAGTAAGTCTTAATCTTAAGGGGTCTACAGGACAGATGCTGGCAAACCTCAGTACAGTTACCGGTGCAAATAATACCATCGGTATTATAGACGATGCTCTGCTGAGAATTTCAAAGCAGAGAGCAGATCTGGGAGCATATTACAACAGACTGGAATATGCAGCCAAGGGACTTATGAATGCTTATGAAAATATTCAGGCCGCAGAAAGCCGGATCAGGGATGCCGATATGGCTGAGACTATTGTCGATATGACAAAGGATCAGGTCCTGGTTCAGAGCGGTACTGCGATGCTGGCTCAGGCAAATCTGAAGACAAGGAGTATTCTCCAGCTGCTCGGGAGTTGAAAATAAAAAATTATAATAAAAGGGAATACAAGTGTTAATGCCCGGCTTAAGGCCGGGCATTTTTATTTAGGGTTCCGGTGTTTCGGGAAGAAAATTTATTATTCTGTCTTTTCCTTTTGTAATGTGACATAAAATTTTATTGACATTAAAAAAACAATCTGTCAGAGTTAAAGCTGATTTCTTATTTGAAAAATAATCAGTCCCCGGAGCATATAATGGAATATATCTGCGTTGTTCTCTGTTTTTCCTGTCTGGCTGCTCTTGTTTTTATCCGCAGAACCGACAAGGCAAATAAAGCTGTCAGTAAGCTGAGACGCTACTCTGAAAAAATTGAAGGTGAACTGCGGACCCTTTCTGACAGGGAGAAGCGGGAACTGAGAGATGTTACCACAGAAGCAGATATCCTTGTTAAGCAGGCCAACGGTGCTGTTAAGACTCTGTCTGATGCTCTTTCCGAAATCAGGATCAGACTGGAAGGCCTTTCCGGGGAAAAGGACAATCTGGAAAAAATTTCCTCACAGATAGCCGCCATTTCCGGGTCAGCAAATGATCTCAACAGACAGATACAGTTTATTGCCGGTGCAAAAAAGGATTTTTCCGGCATGTCTGACAGGATTCTTACACTTCAGCAGAATATGGAAATGATCCGAACGGAGGGTGAGGAACTTCTTAACGGCTTTAATGCAACACTGAGGGACAGATCCAGGGAAATCGTTGATGAATTCGCAGAAACTGTAGGCGGTCATATTCGTGAAATTACTGAAAAGGAAAAGCGCATAACTGATCTTAAGGCTACAGTGGGAAATCTTGAAAACACGGTTTTTTCTGATATCCGGGACAAGACCGATGAACTGAAGGAAAAAATATCCGGAACAGTGAAAGAATTTTCTGATCTTAAGGAAGATTTTATCAGTGATGTGAAAACAGAGATCGCCGGGTTTTATGAGAGTCTGAAAGGCGTGAAGGCTGATGTTTCTTCTTCCAGAACAGAGATGCTGGATTCCTTAAAGGAAGAAATTCAGCAGACAAAGAATGAGGTACAGAATGATCTGTCGGTCATACATGAAAAGATTCTGAATACTGAGCAGGATGTAAACACCTCCAAATCATCTCTGCTTTCCGGCATGAGGGATGAAGCCAGGGATATAACTGCAAAGCTCAGGGAAGAAGCTCAGGATGTGGAACAGAAAATTGACAAAATTTTTTCTGATGCAACTTCTGAAGTGGAAAAGATTTACGGTGATATAAAGAATGTTGAATCCTATGTGGATTCATCCAAGGCAAAAATAATCCAGTCTTTCAGCGAAGAAGTAGGAAAGGCAAAGTCCAGAATAGATGAGATAAATATCCTCACTATTGAAAAGCAGGACGAAATTGTTCAGGCGGCCAGAAAAGAAGCAGAGGATCTGAGAAACAGGATAAATGAATTCCAGGACAGGGTCATCAGTACGGAAAACAGACTTTCCTCTTCGACTGAAGCAAAGATTTCCATGATAAAGAATGAGTGTCAGACTGCCGGTGAAAAACTGGAGAGTTCTTCCATAAAGGCAAAAGGGGAAATATCCGCCATGGAAGACAGGCTCATTTCCATAAAAAATGAAATTATGGAATATGAACAGAAAAACCGGATCTTTGAAAGGACTGATGATTTAACAAGGAATGTGAACAATGCAGTTGAAAAGCTCAGATCAATGCTGGAACAGGCCCAGACGGATTCTGCCGAGATAAAGAATTTTATGGCAAATGCTGATGAACTGCAGGAGCTCCGTAGAAATGTTGATAAGGAGATCCGTGAATATGCAGCCAGAAAGGAAAAAATGGAATCTGCCGAACAGCATATCCGGGAACTTATGGAAAGCGGAGATCTGGCTCTGAACAGGATTGATGATCTTAAGGCTGATATTGACAAGGTGGATTTTGTTAATCAGCGTATTGACAATCTGGCGGAAAGCTATGCGGATCTGGATGACAAAATTAAGGAACTGAGGGATTATGAAAGCCTTATAAACAGAAATCTTGAAGCTGCCAACAAGACGGAAGCCATGATCCGGACTGTCGATGAAAAGATTCAGAATTTCCAGAAGACCATCACTCAGTCAGACAGGAAGATTGAAAGAATTACCGGGGATTTAAAGAGTCTTGATGAAAAGACTGCAGTGCTTAATACAAGAAAGGATGAGATCAGATCTCTGCAGGATCAGTTTGATTCAATCAGCACTATGAACAGTGTTATGGAACAGCAGGTGTCTCAGATTACTGCTATGTTCAACAAGGTTGAATCTATTCAGAAGCAGATTGATGAGACGGAAGCAAGACTTTCCAGAATGTATTCCATGACCGATGAAAAGATGCAGGAGTTCTCCGAATTTATTCAGGCTGTGGATGATGATTTTGACAGCAGAAAGAAAAAGGCAAAGGACACCAGGCCTGCGGTTAATATTAATGAACAGCTGATCAGGACCGTCAGAGAACTGTCAGCCAAAGGATGGGATCCTGAATATATTGCGGAAAAGATGAATCTTGAGGAGAACA
>JAZRYV010000019.1:0-4425 GCA_045600925.1 Spirochaetota bacterium | reverse complement strand
TGTTCTGCGGTCTGATTTGCAGTGATAAGAGACTGTCTAATTTTCTTGACTTTAATGGTTATAAACTGAACATACATCAGAGGAAAAGAAATGAATGTTTTAATAGCTTTTGGAAGTTCCACAGGAAATACTGCTCGTACAGCAGAGTTTATAGGAAATGTTTTTAAAAAAGAAGGGTGGGAAGTAAAGATTCGTCCTGTTAACGGTCTTCAGCCTGAAACCATGGATGATTATGATGTTATTCTTCTTGGTTCCTCAACCTGGGGGTTCGGAGCCCTTCAGGATGCCATGAAGACTTTTTTCTTTCGTATGGCCAGTACTGATCTTTCCGGAAAAACGGCCGGATCATTCGGCACAGGAGATGCCGGAAATTATCCCAGAACCTTCTGCAAAGCAGTTGATCTGCTTCAGAAGCAGCTTCAGGCCTGCGGTGCTTCAACACCTCTGCCAGGCCTTAAAATAAACGGGGACCCTGAATCTTCCAGAACAGAAGCTGAAGAATGGGCCCGTAAAATTATGGAAGCTGCCGGGGAATGAAATCAGCTGTCATGATTCCCGGTCTCCTTGCCGGGATATTTTTCGGTCTGGCTACTCCTTTCAGTAAAATTCTGGTAGACTCTGCCGGACCTTTTATAATGGCAGGACTGCTTTATGCAGGAGCGGCACTGGCCTGTGTTCCCTATGTTGTTATTAATTTTTCTCAGGAAGCAGCTTCCCTTCGTCATTCCGGAAAAATTCCGTACATTGCAGGCATTGCATTTTTCGGGGGAATTCTCGGGCCTCTGCTTCTTATGCTGGGGCTTAAAATATCCTGTTCTTCATCTGTTTCTGTATGGCTGAATCTGGAACTGGCAGCCACAGCTCTGCTGGGATATCTGTTCTTTAAAGAGAACTTTGATTTCAGAACGGTTTTCGGTATTCTGCTGACTGTGGCTGCAGGTGTAATCATTTCCTTTCAGGAAGACGCAGGTGCCGTCCCCGGGGTTTTTTTTGTTGCAGCTGCGTGTTTATGCTGGGGCGTGGATAATCATCTGACGGCCATTGCAGACGGTGCATCCCCTCAGACTGTTACCTTTATCAAGGGTGTTTCTGCCTGTATTTTCAATCTTACAGCAGGTCTTCTTATGGCGGATGAACTTCCTTCTGCCGGAACAGTCCTGCCTGCTCTGGTTATAGGAATTTTTTCCTACGGAATAAGCAGCGTTCTGTATGTTATTTCTGCACAGAAAATAGGAGCCAGCAGGAGTCAGATTCTGTTTGCAGCGGCTCCGTTCTGGGGCATTCTCTGTTCATTTATCTGGCCAGGTGAGACTCCCCATGCAAAGATATTTGCAGCCATGGGACTCCTTGCAGCCGGAATCTTCTGTATTCACCGTCCTGAACATTCTCATGTTCATAAACACGTGGCTGTAACCCATACTCATGTTCACAGCCACTGCGACGATCATCACGATCATACACACACAGAATCTGAACTGAATATGCATCCTCATGTTCATGAACATACTCATGGGGAGATAATTCACAGTCATCCGCATTACCCTGATCTCCATCATCGTCATGAACATTCAGAATCTGCCCTGACAGAAGACAGATGAAAATACGCTTTCCAGGCGGGAAAATGGCAGTTTTAATCAGGCAGACTCATGTAATTACTCCTGATTATGCTTTCAGGAAAGGTCTGTTCTGACGGCCTTTATTACAGTTTCAGTGATTTTTCGGGCAGAAAATTTTTCTATCTTACTATGGATGCTGCCTTGATCAGAAAATAAATTTTCTGCCCCTGTTCAAGTCCAAGTCTTATAAGGGATCTTTTGGATATGTCAGCGGCAAGTCTTGTCCCGTTCAGATCTCCGTGGACAGTAATCCTTCCATGAGTTTTTTCATCCAGACTGATTATTCTTCCAGTGAATATATTGGATATGCTGATGTTTTTTGGCTCTTCCAGAGAAATGGATACATTTCCTGATTTTACTGCTATTAAAAATTTATCCGTGGAAGGACGTTCATCTGATGTAACGGAAAATACGCCTCCGCTGAATTCTCCTTCCAGAAGGGATTCCTTTTCATTATAATTTTTAAGTCCGCATTCAATGATGGAAACATATCCGTTGTCGGAATCTTCGGTTTCAGAGTATTCTCCTTCAACTTTCCCTGTGCTGATGACACTGCCTTTTTCTATCTGGATGAGACTGTCGCTTAGCCTTATAATTTCCTGTGTGGAGTGGGTCACATAGAATACCGGGATACGGAAATGTTCCGGTATTCGGTCTATGTATTCAACCAGTTCCTTCCTTCGGATTTGATCCAGAGATGCAAGAGGCTCATCCATCAGAAGAATCTCAGGCTTCATGAGAAGTGCCCGTCCTATGGAAACTCTCTGTTTTTCTCCTCCGGAAAGTTTTGATGGCATGCGGTCCAGCAGATGTTCAATGCCCAGAAGTTCACATGTTTCTGCCAGAGCAGATGTATTTTTATCTCTGCATCCATAGAGAAGGTTTTTCCTTACATTCATATGAGGAAACAGCCTTCCGTCCTGAAAGACATATCCGCACTTTCTGGCATTTACAGGCATATCTGTACCGGTTTCCGAATCAAAAAGCACGTGGCCGTTAATGAAAATACGGCCGGAATCCGGTTTTACGAGACCTGCAATCATATTTATGATGGAGGTCTTACCTGAACCTGAAGGCCCTGCAAGAACAGTAATTCCCTGATCAGCAGCTGAAAAATCCACATCAATACTGAAACTGCCGAATTTTTTTTTAAGCCTGATTTCTATCATCTGTTGAGCCTTCTTTCTGTTTTTCGTGCAAGAAATTCTGAAACCACCAGTGCACATACTGAGATTATGACTGCTGCAGCACAGAGACGGGCCGCCATCATTTCACCGCCTGGAGTCTGGGTATAGGAATACAGAGCCAGAGGAAGAGTCTGTGTTTCACCTGGTATATTTGCCACAAAAGTTATTGTAGCCCCGAATTCACCAAGACTTCTGGCAAAGGCCAGCATTCCTCCGGAAATAATTCCAGGAACTGAAAGCGGCAGAGTGACTGTCATGAAAATACGGAATTTTGATGCACCTAAAGTTGCTGCGGCATCTTCCAGCCCTATGCTTACTGATTCAATGGAAATCCGGATGGCTCTAACCATAAGAGGGAAGCTCATAACCAGGGAGGCAAGGACAGCACCTTTCCAGTTAAAGGCAAAATGAATGCCAATTGATTCGAAGAATCCTCCGATAGGAGTATATCGTCCCATTACAAGAATAAGCAGATAGCCGGTTACCACAGGCGGAACCACAAGAGGCAGATGTATAACTGCGTCAAAAAAAGATTTTCCTTTAAAACTGAATCTGGCAAGAATATATGCACAGACTATGGCCGGCACAAGTCCGGCGGCCACAGACCACAGTGCCACTTTTATGCTTAACAGAACAGCCTGTATTTCATCAGGAGTAAAAGACATTTTTCCCTGCTGTTTCCTTTTTTATTTAAAGAAATATCTGTCCCTGATTATTTCCTGAGCTTTTTCAGACTTCAGAAAATCCAGAAAATCTTTCGTTTCCTTTGTGCAGTGTCCCTTAACTGCTGCCGCTGGATAAACGATGGGGCCGTGGTCTTCTTCTGCAAAAGTGTAAACTGTTTTAACTCTGTCCGAGGCCGCAGCATCACTTCGGTACACAATGCCGAAATCAGCCTGATTCATTTCAACAGCATTAAGAACCTTTCTTACGTTTTCGTAGAAGGCAGCTTTTTTTGTTCTTTTCATAGTTTCGTAAATTCCTGCTTTTGCAAGTGCAGTTTCTGCATATTTTCCTGCAGGAACAGGTTTCGGGTCTCCAAGAGCTGTTTTGCCTTTCGTTTTAAGAATATCAGCAGGGGATGAGACTTCAGCTCTGACTTTTTCTGAAGCAATAATCACAAGAGAGTTCTTTGCAAAAACAAATTCTGTCCCGTCTTCAATCATGGAATTTTTTTTCAGCTCATCCATCCACTTCTGACTGGCAGATATGAAAATATCCGCATCTGCTCCTTCCTGAATCTGTTTTGCAATCTTTCCGCTGGATTCAAGAACACATGAAAATTCTGTTCCGGAACCTGTACCTGCCCTGTAGACAGATATAAGTTCATTAAGTACATCTTTGGCTGATGCGGCTGCGTAAATATAAATTTTTTCTGATTCTTTTTTTTCACATCCGGATGATATCATCAGAAATAACAGAATAATTAAAACTGCTTTAAGTGATTTTGAAAACATTAATAATTCCATCCATAAATATATTTTGTCTTTTTTAACATTCCTTATAAAAATGTCAAATCTTTTTATAACGTACAAAGATATTTTTCAAAATTCCATAAACGGTTTTACACGATTAAGATGATACTTTTATATTAATGAAATACTGATTTAATCAAAAATCTG
>JAZRYV010000018.1:0-1057 GCA_045600925.1 Spirochaetota bacterium | reverse complement strand
CAATGTAAATCTCCCGGCGACCTTTATCTTTTGACCGGCAGTCAATAAACTTCTGAACTCTGTTTGCCAGATCAATCTTCTGCTGAAGATTATTCTTAATATTCTGACGGGTCTTTTCCGCATGCTCACGGGAGCGCTTATTGATCAGGACCTGTTCCAGAATTCTGTCGGCCTCCGGCTTGTTTTCAATAAAATAGATCTCAAGAGAAGATTTGAAAAACTCCGTCATCGCCTGCTGGATGAACTTATTATTGATGGCTTTTTTTGTCTGATTTTCATAGGAAGTCTGGGTGGAAAAACAGTTCGTAACAAGTACCAGACAATCCTGTACGTCCTGCCATTTTACACCGGTTTCATTCTTTGTATACTTTCCCTGCTGCTTGATATAAGCATCAATGGAATTCGTAAAGGCCAGTCTTGCAGCTTTTTCAGGAGAACCACCATTTTCGAGCCAGGAAGAATTATGATAATACTCCTGCAGCTGAACCTCCTTGGAAAAACAGAAACAGGCAGAAATCCTGACCTTATACTCCGGCTGGTCTTCTCTATCCTTTCCTTTTCTTTCCGCAGAAATAAAATGAGGAAGCGTAAGAGGATTGTTTCCGGTCAGCTCCGCTACGTAATCCTGAATCCCGTTTTCATAGCGGTATTCTTTTGAGGTAAAGGAATTTCCCTTCTGAACCCGAAGACAAAACGTTACACCGGCATTTACCACTGCCTGCCGGTGCAGGGTCTCTTCAAACCAGGCTTCCGGAATCTCCGTATCCGTAAAAACTTCCAGATCAGGCCGCCAGCGGATCGTAGTTCCTGTTTTTTTACGGTCGGATTCCTCTACCGTAAGCTCCTTGCCTTTTTTTCCGCATACTTTTCCCTTTTTAAAGTGAAGGCTGTATTTGTTTCCGTCACGCCACACCGTTACATCCATATACTCTGACGCGTACTGCGTAGCACAGGAGCCCAGGCCGTTTGTTCCCAGAGAATAGTCATAATCTCCGCCGTCATTATTCTTATACTTTCCACCTGCATACAGCTCGCAGAAAACAAGTTCCCAGTTCCA
>JAZRYV010000017.1:0-6948 GCA_045600925.1 Spirochaetota bacterium | reverse complement strand
AACTTTGTCGCATCCAGAATTCTGGACAACTATATAAAATAAAACGATCCTTCAGGTTTCATGTAAATCTGCAGGAAATAATGCCTTACAGATTACGCTATCCCTGCTTTCTGATACGAAGCAGACGGCTGAGCCATACAGGAACAGCAAAGGCAGCAGCACAGGGAACAAAAAGAAAAACCAGTGCAGGTGTAATACAGCTTTCCACATAGGACTGAACATAGCCAGACACTGCATATTTTGCCAGAAGTTCTGTAATATGTTCTTTTCCAAAGGCTGAACAGAAAATAAGGACTGCACAGAATATAATTCCGGTAACACACGGAAGAACCACTGCAAAACGCACTCTCCGCTTTTTACCCTTCTTTTCTCCCGGCCACAGAATTATAAGCAGAACAAGGAACAGGGCTGTCCCTGGCAGAACAAAATGAAAAACAGTCTTCATGGAAAGGACAGTCATAATATTATCCATAACAATGGCTGTTTTCCCTGCAAGTACGATGTTTCCTGCAGAAA
Organism: Spirochaetota bacterium; assembly: GCA_045600925.1. Taxonomy (GTDB): domain Bacteria; phylum Spirochaetota; class UBA4802; order UBA4802; family UBA5550; genus JAZRYV01. The sequence goes on along the minus strand of JAZRYV010000017.1, from coordinate 6,432 downwards.
TCCTGCCATTTTCAAAATCCAGTCCTAATTTTTTCAGCTTTGATCTTCCTATGATTTCGGCCAGAGCAGAATCAGAAAATCTGAATGCTCTGTACAGCACTGTTTTGTTATGAAGATCATTTCTGCCGTCAACAATTTCTGCAAATATTTCACTTATCAGATGACGCTTTACTTTTTTCCCGTATTTCTGTTCATCTACAACAAGGTCAAAGGAAATTCGCGGCAGATGAATCTTCAGTTCAGGAAGAGGAAGCCCCTCCTTTGATTCCTCATAGTAAATATTGCCGTTCTCCACCTGCTGATCCCTGGAGGAAAAGAAATTAATTATGTCGGCCAGAATCTGTTTTATCTGTCCGTCAATCAGAGTTTCATTAAGAACACTTGTCAGTTCCGGGGTGATGTTTTCCATATCTGCCAGAACAGTTTCACTGAAGGCGCCCTTTTCATCACTGATCATTTCTTCTGCACCTTCTCTGGCATCAGCAAGATCATCTGTTATGTTATTCAGAAGTTTCAGAGCGTCTTTCATTTCATCTTCGGCTTTCTCAATCTGATCTTCCTGTTCATCCCTGTAATCTTCTATGGCATCCATCTCCTTTTCTATAATGCTGATGGTTTCCTTTCTGTTTTTCTTAAATTCATCCTTATCCGGGAACTGTTCCTTAACATCTTCCCATTCCATATTCTCTGTCTGCTTTAATCTGGCTTTCAGTTCATCATATTCAAGAGTTTTGTTCAGAAGACTGAAAGACAGTTTTTTTGCCTCATAATCCTGCCTGGCTGACAGTTCCTTCTTTTCAAGAGTCTGTATACCGTATTTCTCCTCCACTTTAAACTGAAGTTTCTGGTCCAGCTGAACATTCCTTTCTTTGAAAAAAGCTGCTATAATGGCAGATCTTTTCAGCACCTCAGTATAAAACACAGGCTGAGTGAGGACAAAGTACACTGCTGACACAAAAATACATACAGGTATTATTACTGATGAAGCAATACACAGAAGCCTGAACAGCTTTCTGTTCTTCCGGGAAGTATGCTTTTCTTCAATTTTTACATCATCTGTCAGTTCTTCATTCATGTTTTCTCACTCCGTATAGTTTTTCCGGATCATCCATCCTGATCATATCTGTCTTAAAATCTCCGTTTTTCAGCACTCTGAAAAAACAGCTCCTGTAGCCTTCATGGCAGGCGGCACCTGTCTGACGGACCTTAAGCAGGACAGTATCTTCATCGCAGTCAATCCGTATTTCATCAACCTTCTGAATATTGCCGGACTCCTCCCCTTTCTTCCAGATGCGGTTTCTCGACCGGCTGAAATAATGGCCGGTTCCTGTGGAAACAGTAAGATCAAAGGCTTCTTCATTCATATATGCAAGCATTAATACCTGGCCGTTTTCAGCATCCTGAACAACAGCAGGAACAAGACCACCCTGCTTTTTAAAATCAGGTTTAATCATTTACAGATCCTTAAATTTCGTTTTTAATCAGATTACGTAAACTGCTTTTAAATTTCAATCAAAAATGTCTCAGCTTTTTTAATTTATTATTTGCCACAGAAAACAGTATCTGTAAACTATGTTATCCTCATGAAAAGGAAAGGAAAATGGATATTTTTGATCAGCTCTTTGATACTATTGAATCCAGGAAAACCGAATCTCCTGAAAAATCCTACACTGCCTCTCTGATGGCTCAGGGAACAAAAAAAATCAACAGCAAAATTCTTGAGGAGGCTGCAGAAGTGTGTGAAGCCGCCCTTGAAGATGACCACAGTCATCTGGTCTATGAAATCTGTGATGTTCTGTACCATACTTTTGTTCAGGCTGCACATCACGATATCACTCTGGATGAAATACGGAACGAACTTCGCCGAAGATTCGGAACCAGCGGCCTTGTGGAAAAAGCCGGGAGAAAAAACAAATGAACATTTCAGAAACAGGCAAAATAAAATGTGCAGTTCCATCAAAGGGACGGCTCAATGAACCATCTGTAAATCTGCTGAAACGTGCAGGATATTCATTTCGTACAAAAGGAAGGAATCTATATGCAACCTGTACAAATGCAGACATTATTTTTATTTTTGTGAGGGCTGATGATATTCCTGTCCTGGTCCAGTCGGGAGCAGTGGATATGGGAATCACAGGCAGTGATCTGATTCTGGAAAGAAATGCAGATGTTGCCACAGTGATGGAACTCGGCTTCGGGAAATGCAGGCTGTGCGTTGCAGTAAAAGACTGGTTTAAAGAAACTGCCTTATCCTCTTTCGCAGGGAAGACTATTGCCACTTCCTTCCCAAGGATCACACAGGATTTTTTTGCGAAAAACAATGTTCCGGTTAACTGCATAGAAATGAAGGGATCTGTGGAAATCATGGTGGATCTGGCCCTTGCAGAAGGAATTGTTGACATCGTTGAAACAGGGGACAGTCTCCGCGACAACAATCTGAAAATTTTTGCAGAGATTGGTTCCTATGAAACAGTACTTATAGCCAACAGAAATTTTGCTGAACGACCTGAACTTCTTCAGATTAAAAGAAGAATTGAAGGAATCCTGATAGCAGACAAATACACACTTCTTGAATACAACATTCCTGCAGACAGATTCAGGGATGCCGAACAGATAACTCCTGGTTTCAGTTCTCCCACTGTATCCAGGCTGGACAGAGAAGGATGGCTTTCCGTAAAAGTAATGGTTCAGAAAAGCGAAGCCATTTCAGTCATGGACAGGCTTGAATCTATTGGGGCAAGAGCCATAATTGAAACATCTGCAGTAAACTGCAGACTGTAGATTACAGGAACATTCTCAGGGAAAAGCTTCCTTTTTCAAGGAAGCTTTTTTTACACTTATTTCCCGGAAATATCGAATTTAAAATCAGTGACTGTTGAACCATATGGAAGATCTTCCGGAAAAGGACCAGTAAACGGTTCAGCATCCGGAGAAAAGAGATCCAGTCTGCTGTCATAGATATCGTTTTTTATATTATAGAAACCCATAACAGTATGATAGATATGATCATGGGAAACAGCAGAAAGTTTAACATTACGCTGCAGGGCAGCAAATTTTTCCGGCTCCTCCTTCCTGAATCTGTCGGAAACCCAGATAAAGCACAGAACTTTTCTCATTACAGGATCCCACATAGGATTATGCCCAGACCTGCCCCACTTCCCGTTTTCTCCCATAACTTCCCCGTGGTCGGAGACATAAAAATAGACTGCTTTTTTATCCTTCAGCATTTCCAGGACGGAACAAATAAAATCGTCTGTACACACAATGGTGTTGTCATAGGCGTTAGTCGTCGTTTCATCATTATTTTTTTGAAAATTAACAGGCATAAAAACAGAAAATCTGTCCTTATCATATCTGTCGTAGGGAAGATGAGATCCTTCACCTGAATACAATACAAAACTCAGCCCCTTTGATGCGGATGTATGTTCCTTTATTTCAGGAAGCACACTGTGTGCCGTTTCCGGACAGAAGATTATTTTATCCGCACTGGCTGTATAAAAATTCATGACTATTTGATGTCTGTCTTTCATTTCACCTGGATCTGAGAGAGAGGAAAAGAAAACAGCTGAATTAACAGAGGCTGCTGAAAGCAGAGAAACCAGTCCGGCATTCTTTATCACAGGATCTGCAACTGTTGCATCTGTAAGCATTCCGCTTACAGAAAATCTTGTGACAGCTCCGTAGGAAATTGTATTTTTAAAAGAAAAAAGACGTCCTTCTTTCTGTTCTTTAAGAAGTCCTGGAGTTGTATTTCTTTCATAGCCGTTTATGGAAGCATGATCACTGCGGACAGATTCTCCAATGTGCAGGAAAAGTATTTCATCATCATGTTTGCCCTGGATTACTGACACAGGAGGATGTTTCTCAAGAATCCTTGTATATTTCATAAAATCTGCAGTTTCTTCATATGCATGACTGAGATATCTGACTGCCCTGTAACATGTACGTACAGGATAAAAATAAAAATTAAAACTTAAAAGCAGGAAAACAAAAGCCAGAAAATTACACAGAAATCTCTGTTTTCTGGTCTTTACAGGAAAAACATCCAAAGGTTTTAAACCTGTTACAAAACTGAGAAGAAGACAGAACAGAATATATGACGCATAGAAAACTAAAACATGATATGAAAAAAAAGGAGCGGCTTCCTGAGCAGTTGTTGTAAGAACATCAGCAAAAAAGACGGCATTACATTCAACAGAATACTTAAAACCTATATACCAGGCTGTCGCCGGAATTAAAAAAACAAAAAAGTTTATTAAAAATCTGAAAAGATAACCTTTGCAGGAAATCCAGGCAAAGAAAAGAGTCATAAGTACAAGGGAAAGAGAAAGTCTTGTTGCAAATCTGTAAAAATGAGTATCATTCTCTGTAAGACTGCTGACATATGAAACTGTAAAAAACACTATATATGTTACAGCACATGAAATTACAAAAAAATACAAGAGTCTCAGTACAGTCTGTTTTCTCAAAAAAATCATTTTCTCCTCTGTGCTTGCTTAATCTAAAAAATAATCCGCCATTTTCATAAAATAAACACATGGATATATCATTATTATCATTAAATATGTAAAGGTAAAAACATTACAGTCATCCTGATAATAAGATGAAAAATTTCCGGACAGTCCTATATTTATTGACTTTCCCTGATTTTATATGTATTTGACATATATTATTTCTGACAGGATGAATGAATGACCGGAATAAAATACTGGATGGCCCTGTCCAGGGTTCAGGGAATAGGGCCTGTAAATCTTAATGAAATCTACAGGGCTGTTTGCGAACCGGGACTCAGTGCAGAAGACCTCTTTGAATGCACTCAGGATGAAATAATTTCGGATTTTCATCTGTCACGGAAGATGGCTGAAGCAGCAGATGCAGCAAAACTTCTGCTGGAGGAAACAGAGGAAACGTTTCTTGCTCTTGGTGAAGCAGGCATAAACGTACTGCCATTTTTTGACTCCGCCTATCCGGAAAGAATACGGTCTCTTCTTCCAAATACCTTCCCTCCGTTTCTGTATGTTCTGGGAGATGTTTCAATCCTTAAAGAACCCGGAATTGCTGTGCTTGGAGATTCATCCGTCAGCCCTGCAGGAGAAAGCATAACCTCTGCTGCAGCAAGAGATTTTGCTGCCAGAAGAATAGTAACAGTCAGCGGGCTGGCACAGGGGGCAGATCTTACAGCCCACAGATCTGCTCTGGTGAACGGAGGGAAAACAGCAGCAGTGATCCCGTGCGGCATTAATTTTTTCAAACCTCCTGAATCCATGGCTTCTCTGATGACTGTTGACAACACTGTCATCATCTCTCCTTTCTATCCGTCCGTAAAAAGCGACAGATTCAATGCCTTTACAAGAAACCGGATTATCTGTGCCATGTCAAAGGCAGTATTCATAGTGGAAGCCCCTGAGGAAGGAGGCATTTTCGAGGCAGCAAAATCAGCCTGCAAGCTTCGTATTCCACTTTACACAGTCAAATACGGAGAATATCCGGAAAATGCAAAAGGCAACAGGATCATTCTGGAAAATCTGGGAGGAATTCCGGTTATGCGCAGAAAGGACAGAGAAGGACTGGAGCCGAACACTGATCACATGGCAGCACAGGCAGGATACAGAGAAAAGGCCTAAAATGTTGACAGAAACACATTCAAACGAATGATGACATATTACAGCCCGGAAGGGTACAGGAGGCAGCATGGACATTAAAGCATATGCAGACAGAAATTTTGAAGAACTTAAAAACAACACATACCCGGGAAGAGGAATCATTGCAGGGACATCTCCAGATGCGAAAAAATATTTTCAGATTTACTGGATTATGGGAAGAAGTGCCAACAGCAGGAACCGCATTTTTGAACTGGAACCGGAAGGATTCCTTAAAACAAAAGCTTTCGATGAATCAAAGGTAGAAGATCCTTCCCTGATCATATACTACCCTCTCCGCCATATAAACGGATGCCATATAGTGACAAACGGAGATCAGACCAACACAATATACAGTTTCATTGCTGCAGGAAAAACTTTTCAAGATGCACTTGATACAAGGGAATATGAACCGGACGATCCGAATTTCACACCGAGAATATCAGCCGTAACAGGACCGGAAAACGGAATGTATGCATACAGGCTTTCCATAATAAAAACCATGGCAAACGATGAAGCCTGTTCCGGAAGATATCTGTTCAGCTACAGACAGGGCATTCCCGGATACGGGCACTTCATTTCAACCTACAACGGAGACGGTAAACCTCTGCCCTCCTTTACAGGCGAACCAAAACTGATGCCGGTATATGCTTCTGCAGAAGAAAATCTGGAAACATACTGGAACGCACTGAACGAAGACAACCGAATATCCCTTCTGGTCAAAGAAATCGACAGAGAATCCGGTAACTTCAGAACAGTATTCAGAAACAGATTCAAATAAATGGAATCAGCT
>JAZRYV010000016.1:0-11898 GCA_045600925.1 Spirochaetota bacterium | reverse complement strand
ATTACCGGAATTCCCGGTCAGACAGCATCCATGCTGAAAACTGATCTGGATCTTCTGACCGGCTTTCGTCCGGAACATATTTCTGCATACCTGCTGACTCTTGACGATAATACCCCTCTTGCAGGAAGAATTTCCTGCAGCGAAGAGCTGGATATTCTGCAGAGAAACAGATTTCTTGAAACAGCAGAGATTCTTAAAAGTGCAGGCTGGGAACGGTATGAAATTTCAAACTGGTGCCTTCCCGGATATGAATCCAGGCACAACATGAAGTACTGGAATTTCAGTCAGTATCTGGGATTTGGCCCCGGAGCCCATTCGTTTTTTAAAGGAATAAGATTTATGAACAGGGCAGATGTGGCTGCATATATCCGGAATCCTCTTTCCTGCAGAGAGACAGATGACCGCTCCATGGAAGCCGCAATGTGTGAATTTATAATGACAGGTCTCAGGCTCATAAAGGGCTTCAGAATAAGTTCCTTTGAAAAGGAATTCGGACAGCCTCTGCCGGACTCAGTCCTTGCCGTAATCGAAGCAGAGATTCAGAAAGGCACACTGAGGAAAACAGGCGGAGAAAATGGAACGGTCAGCCTGACAGAAGACAGCCTGATTTTTTCCGACGGCATAATATACAGTATTGTTCAGGATCTTCTCTGAGGCTAAAAATCTCTGGAAAAATAAAAGAAAAAGCCGAGCTGAAACATGTATCTGCTGGATTCTCTGAACCCGGATGTATTATTATCAATAGAACTGACTGTAACAGGGTACATTGGAAGAAGGGCAAGGATGTCGTTTTTGTTTCCGAACTGGTAGTTTGCCAGTGTGGCTGAAAAAGTTCCCAGAAACATCATAAGATCTCCTGCATTCCTGTTCCTGTTTATCTGAATCGGTTCAGTTCTGCTGTAAGGAGTTCCTGTAACAATATCTATTACATATACCGGATTTATTCCTGTAACATGAACAAGACCTGTAGCAAAAATGGAAAGACCAGTCCCTGCTCTGGACATGCTTCTGTAGGAAGATGATGATGAAAACAGATCCTCTTTCTTTTTTTTACTGCCAGATGAGTTCTTGTCATCTCCGGAATCCTGAGTCCGAATTCCTTCTACTGAAAATTTTCCTATAAGGTCCCCTTGTGCCTCAGCACTCTGACTGAAGGTCTGCAGAGGAATCAGAAGGAGTATTAAGAAACAAAGCCTTTTCATCAGTCTTCAGTTCCTCTGAAACCATTTATTATTTCCTTCAGCTGTGCTGAAGAAACAGGATTTTCTCTGAACATTGAAAGAAATCTTTCCGGTATTTCCGTCATAAATTCCATTTCCTGATTCCTTACAGGATGTGGAAATTTTAAATAAACAGAGTGGAGCATGATGGCCTTCATGTGTCTGGCAGAACCGTATTTTTTATCTCCGATGACCGGCATCTTTCTTGCTGCCAGCTGTGCACGTATCTGATGTTTTCTCCCTGTATCCAGTGAAATGCATAAAAGGGAAATCTTCCCTTCATCTGCAGCCTTCCTGTAAAAAAGACGGGCAGGCTTTGTATTTTCACCGGGACTGTTTTCTGTTCTGGATCCTCCGTAGATACGGAGAAGATTGTCTTCAGCCTTATGCCATCCTGGTCCGATCTCCTGTTCCGGCTCTGCTGCCGCAATATAAAATTTCCGGAACCTCCCGTTTACCATTGCTGTATGGAGACGGTCTGCAGCCTTGGAAGTTTTGGCATATACCAGAATCCCTGAAACATTCATATCCAGCCTGTGAACAACTCCCAGAAAGACATTTCCCGGTTTTGCATATTTTGTTTTTATATAATCCTTCAGCATATCATACATGGAAGGAATATGACGCATGTCACCCTGGGAAAGGATTCCTGCTGCCTTGTTTACAACAATTATATGATTATCTTCGTAAAGAATATCAGACTGCTTCAAAATCAGACTCCTTTTTACAGAATTAATAAACAGCATATGATGGCAAACACTTTTTGCCTGTTTTTTTGGAGCAGAAATAAGGTTGACTTTTTTTTAACTTCACTGCATAATTGCTAATCAATATATAAAGGAGTAGAACAATGAAGAAAGTTACAGTTATTTTTTCACTTCTGGTTGCTTCACTTTTCCTTGTATCCACATCAGTTATGGCCGGTCCTGATCTGATGAAATCACACAAAGGAAAAACATGTAATTACTGCCATGTATCTCCGGCCAAGTATCCAAAGACAAAGAATGCAGGATACAAAAAGGGCGGTGCAAAACACAAATCTCTGTCTCAGGACAAGAACTGCAGCGGCAGGGGATGTCATTAAAAATTTTTTTTTAATATAATAAAAAATTGCTTGCCAGAAAGCATGTAACAGTGGTAATGGTTTTATCGTAGCGAGCGTGGTGGAACTGGCAGACACGCTAGACTTAGGATCTAGTACCGTATGGTGTGGGGGTTCAAGTCCCTTCGCTCGCAAGGTAAAACATACGCGGGAATAACTCAGTGGTAGAGTGCAACCTTGCCAAGGTTGACGTCGCGGGTTCAAATCCCGTTTCCCGCTCATAAAAGGAGAAGCGAAAGCTTCTCCTTTTTTTTATAAAATAAATTTCTTTAAAGCTTAAAGCCCATCCTTAATTATTACCGGTAAGTTTTATTAATATTATATACTTGACTATATTATGCTTATTTTCCTTTTATAAAAAAGAAAGGTATAATTATGCAAGCAAAAGAAAATAATCTTGAAACTGGAAAAATAGGCCGTCTGCTGCTGAGTTTTTCCATGCCGTCCATCATAGCAATGATGGCCTCTTCACTTTACAATATTGTGGACCGGATTTTTATCGGCCAGGGGGTAGGCCCTATGGCTATTTCCGGTCTTGCTTTGACTCTTCCTGTTATAAACATGGGAGTTGCACTGGGAGCTCTTGTGGGGGCAGGCTCAGGAGCAATTCTTTCAATCCGTCTTGGGGAAAAACGGATTGATGAGGCAGAGAAGATTCTCGGCAACCTGGTTACTCTTAATATTATTATCAGTAATGCCTATGCCGTAATAATGCTTGTTTTCCTTGATCCTGTCCTGGTCTTTTTCGGTGCCAGTGAGGAAACTCTTCCATATGCAAGAGATTTTATGCAGATTATTCTTGCAGGGAACTTTTTCCAGCATTCGTATCTCGGACTGAACTGCCTTGTCAGAGCAGCGGGGGCCCCCATGAAAGCAATGGTTGTCACCCTTATAACGGTTGCCATCAATGCAGCTCTTGCCCCTGTTTTCATCTTTCTGATGGACTGGGGAATAAGAGGTGCCGCCTTTGCAACTGTAATTTCACAGATAGTTGGAAGCCTTGTCATATTCATGCATTTTATGAATAAATCAAATCTGATCAGATTCAAGAAGGGAATTTACCGCCTGCGGATGAACATTGTGAAAGATATTTTTTCCATAGGCATGTCTCCTTTTGTAATTAATCTGTGTGTCTGTCTCATCACCATTGTCATCAACCTCCGTGTAGTAGAATATGGAGGAGACTATGCTGTAGGAGCTTTCGGAATCATCAATGTAATCATTATGTGCATGGTTCTGATGACAATAGGTCTTGCCCAGGGAATGCAGCCAATTGTCGGCTACAATTACGGGGCAAGGCAGTATGATCGTGTACGCTCAACCTTTAAGCTGACAGTAATTACTGCTACTATAGTTACTACTCTGGGCTTTCTGTGTGCTGAAATTTTTCCGAGACAGATCTGTCTGGCCTTTACGAACAGCGAGGAAATAATTGGTCCTGCCATAACAGGAATGAGGATCTGCATTATGTTTTTTCCCATAATCGGCTTTTTCATGATTACATCCAACTTCTTCCAGTCCATAGGCAAGGCCAGTCTTTCCATAATTCTGGCTCTGTCCAGACAGACTCTGTTTCTGCTGCCGGGACTAGTCTTTATGCCAATGTTCTTAGGGCTTGAAGGGGTGTGGACAGCCATGGCCACAGCAGATGTTTTATCTGCAGTCACCGCTTTTGTAATATACAAAATATATATTAACAGACTTCTTCCGGAGTAGATTTTGGATAAAAGGGAGATGATATGCATGGCAGGCCTCAGACTTATTGATGAGGGGCTTGCTGCAAGAACCTGGGGCAATATAAGCATGAGGCTTGATGAAAACAGGTTCCTTATCACTCCGGGCGGAAGACCCTATGAGACCATAAGGCCTGATGAAATCGTTTCTGTAAATACGGGAGATTTTTCCTGGTCAGGAAATGTCAGACCTTCCAGCGAGCTGGCACTTCATGGGCTTGTATACAGAAACAGGCCGGATGTAAAGGTCATAATCCATACTCATCAGACGAACGGTTCAGTAACTGCCTCCATGGACATGTCGGTTCTGAAAAAAAAGAATATGCCTGAATTCCCTGTGCCGTGCAGTGAAAGGGCTTTCCCCGGAACACAGGCTCTTGCAGAAAACACTGTTCGTGCTCTGGGAACGGGAAAAACTGTTCTGCTGGCAAATCACGGAGCAGTCTGCACAGGAACAGATATTGACTCTGCCTTTGAGGCAGCTCTGGATCTGGAACGGAAAAGTCTGGACTGGCTGGATGAGATTTCGCCGGAATATTCCATGCTGAGGAGAAGTCCCGCACCGGAATCCGTTCTTCTTTCAGGGGAAACAGAATTTTATGCTTTAAAAGATCCTTTAAAACAGATATATGAAACCAGACCGGATATACATGCCGTCATTTATTCAGTTTCCCCCTGGATACGGGCAGCATGCTGCAGCCGTAAAAAAAAGATTTTTCCTCTTTTGGATGACGCTGCTCAGATCATAGGACAGGACCTTCCTGTTTATTCTCCGGCAGCTGCAGTTCCTGAACAGGTATTCTGCACCAGAAGGGCAGTTCCGGACAGAAAAAGCATCACAGGCCCCTGGCCAGGTGAAAGTCTGTACAGATTTCTGAAAAAAACACAGTTTCGGAACTGCATAAAGGGCAGGGACGCTGTACTCATAAATGGCATGGGAGCTCTTTGTTTTGGCAGCGACCCTGCCGGAGCACGGCAGGTGCTGCAGGTTCTGGACAAGGCATGCAGATGCTTTGCCGAAACGGAAATTCTTGGCTGCGGCATGTATATTAAAAAGAAAGAAGCAGTGGCTATGAGGAAGTTCTATACAGAAACCTATTCAAGGGAAGCATCTGAAAATGTGCAGAATATTCCGGACAGGCTGGAATAACAGATTATTTTTTCAGTGCAAGAATTTTCCTGACCTGGGATCTCAGTCCCATGTCTTCCGGCTCTGAAGAATATTTTTCATGAAGAATCTGAAGCAGTTCCTCGCATTCATCATCCAGCCATACAATCATTGTGCCTGAATCCGGATCAGAAATATTTTCCGGCTGACAGTTTTCAGGTCTGCAGGTGTTAACAAAGGATCTGCACATCATTGGTCTTACTTCATATATGGAACAGCTTCCTTTACTGTCCAGAAACTCACAGGGACGGTCCATTCTGTAGAAGGAAAGGAGAGCTGCATCATATTCGTCAATGCCTGATTTTTTAAGGATGTTTTTTCTGGTGCGGACAAGAGCCTTTATTCTGGCTAAGATGCGGCTGTCCTCTTCTGCCTGTTTTATAAAGGATTCTGTATCCATGCCTGTTTCCTTCATATGGTCAGCAATGATTTCTGCTTCAAAGGAGTACACATCGTCAGCCCAGTGTCTGCAGCATGTTCCGCATCCTGCACTGCATACGGATTTTTCTTCACTGCTTTTCAGATATTCATCCATATATTCATCAAACAGGGAAAGAAGTCTGAGATACATTGTTTTGAAAGGACTGAGTGTGCAGGAAGGAAATTCTTCCTGCACAAGTTCTTTCAGACCGTTTCGTATTTTTTCAAGAAGTTCTGAACATCTTTCTGAAAGATCTTCTGTTTCCATTATGATCTCAGAAATTTCATGAATTTTTCAATTTCATCAGGATATTTGCCTGTTTTGACATCCATATACTTTTTGTATTTCCTTTCGTATGCCTGAATATCCCTGTTCTGGATATTCCTGTATCTGGTTGCGGCATGTGAAAAAGCAGGCATGTTAATAAGCTGATCCCGTATGTTTTTGCTGAAAGGCACATGTTTGTAGAACATTTCCCGGACAACGCTGTTCAGTTTCATTATGCCGTCTTTTTCATAGAATATCCACATGAGATAGTCTTCTGCAAAACGGTCCCTGTTTGTCCTAAGAGACTTGAATCTTTCCACAAGTTTTTCTTTGGCATCCGAGGAGAGCTTTGAATTTTTTTTAAAGGTGTTTACATAGTCAAAGTATTCTCCTGTTATGCCTCCTTCAATAGGATCAGCCCACATTGCTCCTTTTATTGATCTGTTCAGTTCCCAGCGGAAACAGGCCAGGGTATGAGCCAGACTCTTTTCCAGATCTCCCATAAAGAATATTGGGATGATGATACGGCTTCTTGATCTTTTGTTTGTTCCGGAAAGTTCCTGCCAGAGGAGTGTTCTGCTTCCAACAACAGGTACAAGGATGAAATAAGGTGTCACTTCTTCCTTAATGATTTCCCTTGCTTCCTCGGTAATTTTAAAAACTGTTTCCCTGTAGAAGAGGGAAAAGTCAATATTGCGTATTTTTTTGACTATGGTTTCAACCATGTTCTTTCTGCACAGATGATCGGTCAGAGATCCCTTTATGAGACGGTTTGTAAGGATCGGAAATGCAGTGGATTTTGAGCCGGAACAGACAGCAGCAGTTTCAGTAACCCTGTGGTCAACTTCATAGAGAAAATGATTGGTATTCTCATCTGGCTCATTTTCGTTTATGGTTTTTGTGCTTTTGTGCTTGCTCTCTTCCCGGATAAAGGCTTCATAGGTAAGTCCCATTTCTGTTATGCTTGGCCTTTCCTTTCCTTCATAAATAAGGGAAAGAAATTCAGGATCTCTTACTACAGCCATTGTCGGCCGTGGTTCCCTGGTTAAAATAAGCTGATTCAGTTCCTGCAGCTGTTCCGGATCCAGCATGGTTTCGTCAAGGAAACCAAAATTCAGCATCAGCCGTGCAGCTTTTGGAACATTTTTTACAGCCCTGCTTCTTATAAAAACCTGTTTGTAAAGCTCCCAGTACAGTTTTGTTATCTGGCTCCTCAGTCTGCGGCTGTCGCTGTCCGTTTCAAAAGGAGTTGGAGAAGACTTGAACTCATCAAGCAGTTTTATGAATTTAATCTGAAACTCCCTGTCTGCCAGTGCAAAATTAAGGATAGTATGGAGTGAGTCATTGAGATCTGCAACAGGAGCTGTGCCTGCGGATGCATGTTCTTCAGTGGAAGAATGCTTTTCTTCAGTCTCTGTCTTTGGTTCCTTCTTCCCGGGCTGGAAGAAATCATGCATGGTACGGATGCCTGGGAAAACAGATGAAAGATTTTTGCCTGTAAGATCTTCGTAGAGCTGATTCAGTTTTGTAATGATGGTAATCAGATCCTTTATAAATTCAGGAGCCAGACGTCCTGAATTTTTCAGAATGTCATAACCGTCAAGGGATGTAAGATATTCTGTCCAGCTGCCCTGTTCATTAAAAACTGTTCCCAGTTCCCGTATCATAAGGGAATGAGCTGATTCAAATCTGTACAGAATGTCATCATAGATGCTGCACATGCTGTCTGTTACAGAGACGGCTATCTGAGGATTTTCGCTTATTATGGAAGCAATGGTTTTTCTGCTCAGATTAAGAATTTCGTTAATGAACTGAACATTATTATTCTGAAGAGCATCGCTTGCAGATTCTCCTGGAAGTGTATATCTCCGGCTGAGATAACGGCTGTTGTCGGAAATCAGGAAGTTTCCCCTGAAAAATTCAGGAAACTGGCCGTTTGATGCTGTAAAATTTCTGTACATGGATTCAGCCCTTGAATCCAGCTCCTCCGGGGCTCCTCTGCCGTTCAGTTCCTTGTACATTATGGCCAGATTGTCTGCAAAGGCACAGCTCCACTGATACATTCTGGAATATCTGGTATCTGTAGCGGATGAAGATTTTATTCTGCTTATCATGTTCATCAGCAGTATGGCTGTATCTTCCGGCATGGTTTGTGCCATTTCACGGATGCCTTCGGATGACAGTTTGTAGCGGACGACTGTACAGTCTGTCAAGGCACGGACTGTCTTTGTACACTGTCCTGACAGCATGGAACTGTGTCCCAGAATTATTCCGGGCTGGGAAGAAACCAGAATTCTGCTGCTGCGGCTTAACAGAATTTCTTTGTCAAGTCCTGAATATTCTTCGGGAGCAGATAACATTTCCACAGTTCCTTCCTGAAGAATGACAATGTCTCCGGGAAATTTCCCCTGAATGAAAATCAGGGATCCTTCAGGTATCTGTTCAATCCTTCCGTTCATTTTCCTGTTCCTTTGCTTTTCTGAGATATTCTTCCCATTCAGGGGGCATCAGATTTTTTTTCATATTATTACAGTTTTTGCAGCATGCCGCAATATTGCTCTTTTCGGTAAAACCGCCCTGTGACAGAGGAATTTTGTGATCCATGGTAAGCTCTTCCGGAGGAACTTTTCTGCCGCAGTAATAGCAGATGCCTGCATCCAGCTTTTCTTTCCACCAGGAAGAATGTCTCAGTTCCCTGGCTTTCTGCCGTTCCCTTGTTACATGGGCGGAAAAAAAATCTCCTCCTGGAAGAGGTGACGGATACAGAAGGGAATTTCTTTCCCTGAACTTTTTATCTCTTCCTCTGTCTGACATTTCAGAGAACTCCTGCTTTTTCTCCTGGCAGAAGACGGTATCCGTTTATAAATGAGCCTGCATCCATAATCTTTTTGTTCTCAGGCTGAAGTTCCAGAATTTCCAGAGGTCCGGAACCGGTTCCTGCAATAAGTCTTTTTTTACGGAAAACCGCGAATTCTCCCGGTAAGGGATTCAGTTCCCTGTATTCATCCTGTCCGGCTTCTGATGTCCTTATGATTTTAAGTTCGCTTCCACGAAAAACTGTTCTGGCGTATGGCTTTGGATTAAGCCCGCGTACCAGATTGTGGACAGTCCGTGCAGATTTCTGCCAGTCAATAATTTCTGTTTCACGGGTAATTTTTGTGCAGAATGTGGCCCTGCTGTGATCCTGTGGAACAGGTGAAAAATTACCTGCAGACAGCAGATCCATTGCGCGGAGAAGCAGTTCTGCCCCCTTTGGCAGAACCTGACCGAAAAGATCACCTGCTGTCATGTTTTCAGTCAGAGGTATTTTTTCCTGCAGTACAATGTCCCCTGCATCCATCTTTTCATTTATAAGCTGAACAGTGATTCCGCTTTCCTTTTCTCCGTTTATAAGTGACCAGGGAATCGGGGCAGCACCTCTGTACAGCGGAAGCAGAGAGGGGTGCAGATTGATGGTTTTCAGTTCCGGCATGAGATAGATTTCCGGCGGGATGATTTTCCCGTAGGCCACAACTGTAAAAATTTCTGCATTGAAGCCTTTTATGGCAGAAATAAATTCAGGATCCTTAAGTGAGTGAGGCTGAAGAACAGGTATGCCAAGTTCCATGGCTGCAGTCTTTACAGGGCATGGAAGCGGTTTTCTGCTTCTGCCTGCAGGTTTGTCTTCCGGGACAGCTGCAAAAAGAATCTCGTGAACTGCTGCCAGTGCCCTAAGACAGAATGCACCTATTTCCGGAGTACCGAAGAAGCCTGTTTTCATTGGCTGACTGCTTTGCTGAGTTTTTTTATTTTTTTCAGAGCATGACGGAATTCGTTTCTTTCATCCGGATCGATTCTGTCAATAAACAGATGTCCGTCAAGATGATCTATTTCATGCTGGAAAACCCTGGCCAGGAGTCCCTTTGCTTCTATGACTGTTTCTTTCCCTTCACGGTCAAGGGCTGTAACAGTCACTTTATCAGGACGGGAAACCGTACTGAAAATTCCAGGCAGAGAAAGACATCCTTCCTCATAATCCACAGTCTTTGAGGAATGATCTGTAATAACAGGGTTGATAAGAACGAAAGGAGATCCGTCCTTTTCTTTTGTATCCACAACAATCAGTCTCAGGCTGACGCCCACCTGAGGTGCAGCCAGACCAATGCCGTCATTTTTATACATTATTGGAAACATTTCATCAATCAGAGACTGTATGTTTCCGTCAACAGCTGAAATTTCCGCAGCTGTTTTTCTGAGAGTTTCATTTCCGTAATAGACAAGCTGATGTTTCATTTTCTTTCTGATATTATAACTGATATTCTGATTTTTTTCTGTCTGAATAAGAAAAAGTTCAGTTATGTAAAAAGCAAGATATTTATTAAAAAAGTGAATATAAAAAAAGCCGTTTCTTATAAAGAAACGGCTTTTTCTGCGGGGTTTACGAGGCTCGAACTCGCGACCCTCTGCGTGACAGGCAGATACTCTAACCAGACTGAGCTAAAACCCCTTGCAACTTACGAATATACATAAATCAATACAGCCGGTTTCTGTCAATGAAAATAAAAAATAAAAAGAAAAAAAATAGAATATCTTAAGATGCCGGCTTCTTCCTTTTTATGGTTTTCATAAAATGATTGATTTTTATGTATTAAAATCCATACTGTCTTTTAAGGAAATTTTTTCAGGGTGAACCATGAGTGAAGAACAGAATGATGAAAGACTGAAGGCCATGGCCATGTATTTTACCGGCAATGACAGTGCAAAGGCTGCAGAAATGATTGCCGGACGGTACAAGGACTGCTATGCTATAAAAGGTTCCTTTTCTTCAACAGTAATTTACGGTGCTTTTCTGACTTTCTATAATTCCAGAAATACAAGCTTCAGCAGTATTTATATTGCAGTTTCTCCGTCCTTTTCCTTCGGGGAAATAAAACCTGCCATGAACTGGCTGAACTTTGAAAGGGAAATCGCTGCTCTCAGGGCTCAGGGAAGCAATGATGAATCCAGATCTTCTTCTGCCGCGGATGCAATAAATGCGGCCATGAATTCGAGTTTCTGTCAGGAAGTTGGAAAATACTTTGTTTCGGATGACTATGTAACCATCAACCTGCGTTTTAAAAAAATGCTGGAAGACAGGCTGGAAACGAAAAATCTTAAATGTACAATAGAATTTGAACCTGTTTCCTCCCTTGAAATTCAGATGAAATCAAAGAGTACTGCAAAGGTTGACTTTGATTCTCTTTTTGAAAGACGCCAGTCCGATATTGATTCTGTAAAGAAGATCGGTGTGGCCAGTGCCAGACCGGATGATCCTCTTGCCGGAAAAACTGTCCGGGCTCTTTTCCGGGGAACACTGATTCTGTCCCCGATAAACGGGACTCTTATCTCCAAACTGAAAGAAGGCGACAGGGTAAAGGCTGTTATTGTAGACAGCAATCCAAAAGCAGAGGAGCTGGCTAAAGCTTTCGGCTGCTACGACAGTGAAAAAAAACAGATGACTCCTATGTCCGGGAGAATCATCGCCATTAAAAACAACGCCAAAAAAGGGTACTCTATTTATATTGCAGTTGCTCAGGGTGTTTTCATAAAAGCAATTGAGGAAGACAATGTAAGAGTTGCTCTTGATGATGATGAAATAGAGATAAAGTCTGATTCCGGAAAAAAACAGAGAAAATTTTCTCCTTCAGCTCTGGCCGGAATGATTGCTGGTCTGGTTATAGCAGTTATGGGTTTTATTCTCCTTTATCTGAGCGTGAACTGATTTTTTCTGTTAAAGAACCGGTCTCATGGGAATTCCTTTTGCTGCCAGTTCCTTCTTTACCTGTGCAATGGACAGTTCCCTGAAATGAAAGACTGATGCAGCCAGTGCTGCATCTGCTTTCCCTTCGGTAAAACCTCTGTATATGTGATCAGTATTTCCAACTCCTCCGGATGCTATAACCGGAATCTTTACTGCTTCCGCGACTGTCCGTGTCAGCTCCAGGTCATAGCCGTCTTTTGTCCCGTCC
>JAZRYV010000015.1:0-2747 GCA_045600925.1 Spirochaetota bacterium | reverse complement strand
ATTGGTTTAAGTCTGGATGCCTGTACTGCAGGCCAGATTCCGAAAATCAGTCCTGTAATAACAGAGAAGAATGTGGCACCCATAATCGCTCCTGCTGAAAGGCTTACTGCCCATCCTGCAACTGCTGAGAAAAGCAGGGATACAGATATGCCAAGCAGAATGCCTGTCAGTCCTCCTGCAAATGTCATGATTACAGCCTCAACCATGAACTGGAGCAGAATATCTTTTCTGCGTCCGCCTATGGCTTTTCTAAGGCCTATTTCTCTTGTTCTTTCTTTTACTGAAACAAGCATAATGTTCATTACGCCGACACCGCCGACAAGAAGCGAGATGGCTGCAACTGCTCCAAGAAGCAGTCCCATGGTATCGGCTGTCTGCATCATGGCCTGTTTCATCTGTGAGAAGTCCATTACTTCAAAAAGTCCTTCCTGTCCAGGAAGAATATTGTGCCTTTCTTCAAGAAGAGATATGATGTCGTCCTGAACCTGAGAAGTTACATTTTCAGAAGATGCTTCGACTGTTATTGAATCTACATATTCCTTGCCCATAAGTCTTTTCATGGCAGTGGATACAGGAATGACAACACGGTCATCCTGATCCATTCCCATTCCTCCTCCTTTGGAAGGCAGAACTCCGATTACGCTGAATATGACTTTGTTTATTCGTATATTTTTTCCTACAGGATTTTCCTTCCCGAAGAGATTTGTGACCACAGTGGGCCCCAGAACCGCAACACGTTTTCGCATGGAGTCTTCTTCTTTTGTGAAAAATCTTCCGGATACCGGAACATCAGACTGAATTTCCGCATAATTGTATGTAACTCCGTAGATTCTTGTATTGCTGTTCTTTGATCCGTAGATTACCTGTGCACTGCTGTTTACTGTCGGGGCAACGTTTCTGACATTATTAAGTTTAGTCATGGCTTCTGCATCCTGAAGGCTGAGACGGCTTCCTTCCCCCTGGGCAAGAGAAACTCCTCCTGACATTCTGCGTCCTGCCCGTACTGTGAGTGTGCTGGAACCGAGATTTTTCAGTTCATCCTGAATAGATGCTTTTGCTCCTTCGCCTATGGCCATCATGGATATGACGGCTGCAACACCGATCAGAATACCAAGCATGGAAAGAAGAGCTCTCATTTTATGAGAGAGCAGGGATACAACTGCCTGTCTTATATAGTCAAGAAATTCCGCACGTCCGAAATTAGAGGAATCATTTTTCATGGCACTTGTGATCTTTGCTTCGTCTGAGGCTGTCATGACAGGTGTGTCCTTTGAACTGTTTTTTTTCTTTTTGTCTGATATAACAACCCCGTCTTTCATGCGTATGATTCTTTTCGCCTGAACCGCAACTTCATTTTCATGAGTTACCATGATTATGGTCTTTCCCTGCTCATTCAGTTTCTGAAGGATGGTGATGATTTCTGCTTCACTCTTTGTATCAAGGTTGCCAGTAGGCTCATCTGCAAAAATGATCACAGGTTCATTTATCATGGAACGGGCAATGGCCACCCTCTGCTGTTCTCCGCCGGAAAGCTCGCCAGGGAAGTGATCTGTTCTGCCTGACAGTCCAACCCATCCAAGTTTTTCCACTGCTGATTCCTTCATGTCCTTTTTTCCTGCGTAGAGCGTGGGAAGCAGAACATTGTCTGTGGCAGTAAGTCTTGGCAGCAGCTGGAACTGCTGGAATATGAATCCGGCAATATGATTCCTGAGAATTGACAGCTCGTCTTCTTTAAAACCGGAAACATCTCTGCCCATTATTTTATAGGAACCGGATGTGGGAGTATCCAGAAAACCAAGTATGTTCAGCATTGTGGATTTCCCGGAACCGGAAGCTCCCATGATGGCAACAAATTCTCCTGCATCTATGGAAAGAGAAACATCATTGACTGCAGTAAGAGTGTTTTTCCCCAGAGAGTATGTTTTTGTGATATGTTCAAGCTCTATGAGATGAGTCATTTTGAGCCGCCAGTTTTCTTCTTTGTCTGAGGACGTTTCGGCATAAACGGATTAGTCTTTCCTCCTGTGCTTTCCTGTATTAAGGAAGTGTTTCGGAAGATCAGAACAGTATCATCTTCCGACAGTCCTTCTGTTATTTCTGTAAAGGAACCGTCTGTAAGTCCTGTCTTAACAGGCATTTTTTCAGGAGGTTCAGGTCTGTCTCTTTTTACCATAACATAACTGGATGTCCCTTCCTTTATGACCGCTTCTGACGGGACAGAAAGAGTGTTCTTTTTTTCATTTTCAATGATTTCTACTGTGGCGCTCATGCCGGAACGGAATTCCCTGGGAATTCTGTCAGGAGTAATTTCCACATAGTAGATGGTTACATTGCTGACCGTAGTGGATTCATAGTAAATGTGAGACACCTTTCCCGAAACAGTAATATCCGGATGGGAATCCAGAGTTGTTTCTGCCTTCTGTCCCACAGATACTCTGCCTATATCAGTTTCATCAACCTGTGCCTTTACAATCAGCCTGTCTGAGATTACAATAATGGCATGAGATGTGTTTACCGTCTGTCCGGGTTCTGCGTCCCTGACAATAACTGTTCCGCTGATCGGAGCCACAATCTGTACAGGCTTGTATGTGTTCTTCCAGTAGTTCATGGCTTCTGTGCCCTGAAGTCTTGCTGCATCAATGAGAGCCGCCCGTTCAGTGGAACTCATAAGAGCAAGAACCTGTCCCGATTTGACGGTATTTCCTTCCTGAACAAGAATGCTTTCAATACGGCCTGCCACAGAGGGC
>JAZRYV010000014.1:0-5610 GCA_045600925.1 Spirochaetota bacterium | reverse complement strand
TTTCCCACCTTTATGGAAAAAGGTTCTGTGCTTTTGAATGTAATGTATGGATTGTCTGATGCTTCCCGGCTGTCTGATGATCCGCCGCTGCAGGAACTCAGTCCCAGGGCAAAAAGTGCAGCCATAAGTAATAACATTTTTTTCATGATTTTTTCTCCTGTGTTATTATCTGTTAATAATATAATAAAATTCCGGAGAAGTGCAAAGTGAAAACGCTTTTTTTTGAAAAAAAAATTTAAAAGTTTTGAATGCAAAACTGATACAGCAGAGCTGTCCGGGCTGAACGGCTCCGCCTTCAGACCGGATATACCGGCACCAGGGTATGAGGTTTTCATGTTTTTAAGGCAGGAATATTATTCTTAAGCCGGAAATAAAAAGCTGTTCTCCATGAACAGCTTTTTCCCTTTTCATAAACTGACTGCAGCTTTCAGGAAACAGAGGACAGCAGTTTCAGCCCCTGTTTGATGACACTCTCAAGAGAAAGATCAGGGTTTTCCTTCTGAACTGCATCCACGGCAGCCGAAGCCTTCTTCTCATCGTAGCCAAGGGATACAAGGGCCTCCACTGCATCATTTCTGAGAGAATCCTCTGCCGGCAGAGCCGAAGCCAGAGCCGAAAGCCTGCGGATTTTTCTCTTTGCCTCAAAAACAATTTTTTCGGCTTTGGTCTTTCCTATGCCTGGTATTGCAGTGAGTCTGTCAGTTCTTCCGCTGTTCACTGCATCAGTAAAGCTTTCCGGACTTATTCCTGACATTATGGCAAGGGCCATGGCAGGACCTATCCCGCTTATATCCAGCAGTATGGAAAAGAATTCCCTTTCTGCCGGAGTACGGAAACCGTACAGCCGGAACTGATCCTCCTTATGGACTGTAAACACTCTGAGAGAAACGGTTTCTCCATCCTTAAGTGTTTCATAAACAGGAAATGGAATATACAGATGATACCCTACTCCGCAGGCCTCAACTGTGCATTCGGAAGGACTGATAATTTCAACTTTGCCGGTAATTTTTGCAATCATGGGGATATGACATCCTCCTTCCGGAAGGTGTCAACAACTATCCGTCACACATGTTTAAACGACATAATCATTTACAAAAACATGCTTTTTTACATCCTGCTGAAGAATAATTCTTGATAAAAAAGCCTGTTCTTTTCTAATAGAATGTTTCTTTCTGAAAAAGCAAAAAGCCATTTAAAGGATATATCATGCTCAACGCAGGACATAAACAGGAAGCTTCCAGCCAGTCCAGAGAACTGGAAAAAAAGCTGAAGCAGCTTGAAGCAATAAAAACATCTTTAAATTCAAAACTGTCTGCAGGCAAAAAAGCCGACCTGCAGTTTCTGCTTAAAAGGCTTTAGTTTACATGGCAAAAAACAGACCCGTTTTTACATGTACATCCTGCGGAGCAGAATATTCCAGATGGTCAGGCAGATGTACCTCCTGCGGTGAATGGAACACAATAGAAGAATCGTCTCCGGTACATAAAAATTCAGTGCAGACAAAGACTCCGTCTGTCTGCCTTCTTTCCGAAATCTCAGAAGGGGAAACAAAACGCCTGATTACAGGCATAAAGGAATTCAATCTTGTCTGCGGCGGAGGAATAGTTCCCGGTTCAGTGATTCTTATGGGCGGAGAACCGGGCATAGGCAAATCCACCATGGCACTTCAGTGTGCAGATTATTTTGAAACCCTCTACATTTCCGGAGAGGAAACACCGGCCCAGATAAAGACAAGAGCTGCCAGGCTTGGCATAAACATGTCCCGCATCCGCATATCCACGGACAGATCAGTTCAGGCAGTAAATGCGCTGGCAGTCAGGGAAAAACCGGAACTGCTCATTGTGGACTCGATTCAGACTGTTTACTCCGAGGATCTTCCCGGAACAGCAGGTTCTGTAAACCAGATCAGAGCATGTGCTTCAGCTCTTGCAGATACAGCAAGAAATCTTAACCTGCCTGTGATCATCATAGGACATATTACCAAGGACGGAAACATTGCAGGTCCTAAAATTCTGGAACATCTGGTTGATACAGTCCTGTACTTTGAAGGAGACTTTACCCGTGACCTTAGAATCCTCAGATCCTTTAAAAACCGTTACGGCTCCGTTAACGAAGCAGGACTTTTCCGCATGACCCGTTCCGGCCTGGAGGAAGTCCGGGACAAAAATACCCTGTTCCTCCACAGCTCATCAAAACCTTCTTCCGGCAGTGCAGTAAGTGCCGCAATAGAAGGAAGCCGTACCATTCTCTTTGAAGTGCAGTCTCTGGTCAGCTTCACCACCTATCCCAATCCCAGGCGGATGGCTGACGGTTTTGACATGAACAGGCTTATTATACTTGCAGCTGTTCTTGAAAAACATGCAGGCCTTAAACTTTCATCTTTCGACATATTCATTAATTTAAGCAGCGGCTTCCGGATCACGGAGCCGGCAGCGGATCTGGCGGTGGCAGCAGCCATCGCCTCCAGCCTTAAGGACAGCCCCCTGCCCCTGGGACTCGGACTTATGGGAGAAATTTCCCTGTCAGGGGATCTGCGGCCTGTGCCGCAGTGCGGACGGCGGGCTGCAGAGTTCAGATCCTCCGGTTTTACAAAAATACTCTGCTGTGAACAGGATGCGGAAGATATCCGGGCTGCAGGATTCACAGGGGAGATTCTTGCAGCCACAACTGTTTCCGGTGCACTGAAGATTCTGGCAGACATATAGCAGCTGCTCCATGAACCGCTGATTATCCAGGCACGTCAGTGTAAATCAGACCTCAGAGTATTATAAACCACAGGGTTCTGCAGATATCTTTTATTCAATATTCAGAACAGGATTTTCACCGGACATTTTCCATGTTTTGTACAGATCATACGGATCTTTTTCTGAATCGCCTGCCCAGCCGTTCAGGGCATTAAGGACAGAAGAATAGTCTGTATTCTTTACATAAAATCTGAATTCTTCTTTAAGATTAATTTTAAATATTTCCTGTCCATAAACAGAATTCTCTGTGCTGACTCCGTCATCATCTGTTCTGTACAGATACTCGTTCAAACATTCACCTTCATCCACAGGTTCCCCATGTGTTTTACTGTTTTCAAAATCCCGGAATACTGTGGAATACATATAGTCAGCATATCCGGAACTGAATGCAATACATCCGCCAATGTAATATTCTCCGTTTGTGCCTGCATCTGCAGTTCCGCAGTTAAAGCAGTTATAAACAGAACCGCCTGTTTCATTTAATCCGGTTATGCCTCCGGAATAAACCTCACGCTGTGTATACCCACCGGTTCCAGCCTGAGCCAGTATCTCTTCTGAATTATAACAGTTGATTATGGATCCTGTATTTTCTGCTGCAATTCCACCGGCAAAGAATTCCGCTCCTTTTTCCCCTATAGTGGAATCATGGGCACTAATTTTACCTTTATTTCCGCAGTTTCTTACAGTGCCGGAGTTATCAGCACAGATCCCTCCTGCATAGGAATAATATTTTCCGTCTGTTTCCTTTTTTATGGAGCGGACTGTTGCTTCGTTTATACAGGAATCTACTGTTCCTGTATTGACACAGCAGATGCCTCCTGCTTTAAATGCTCCTTTGTTTCCATCTCCCGTTTTGGCTTCAATGCTTCCTTCAGATGTACATCCTGTGATTGTCCCCCTGTTTGTATGGCAGATGATTCCAATGCCGTCGGAAATTTCCGAACCGGCTTTAAAATTTATCTTCACTGAAAGATTCTTCACAGTGCCAGAATCTCCCACTGTCTTAAAAAGACCTGCGGAAGTCCCGGATTTAATATCTGTATCTGGAAGAGTAAGATGATGTCCTCTCCCGTCAAAAGTCCCGGTATATGGATTTGTTTCCATGCACATGGGAAGATCTGCTCCCGAAAAAGATGCATCCACATTTTCCTGCAGGGATCCGTTGATTCCGGGCAGACTGGCCACCATTCCTGCAAAGGCTGAAAGACCGGTTTCACTGGAAATTTCGGATGTAATCCGCTGCTGGGATTCAGGGGCTATGGAAGCTCCGTTTTTCAGCTGAATTTCTGCCCCGTTTTTCAGTGTAACTGAAGTTCTTTCAAAAACAGTCACTGTGCCTGGACCGTTTATGGTCAGTATTCCGCCCGCCTCAACGGATATATTCTCTGCAGCAGAAGGAAGAGAATCTTCTGCATTCAGTGTAACATCATCACTGAATACAAGTGTATTTTCATCCATGGATCCCAGGCATACATGAAAGAAAACAGATTCTTCCTTTGAATACTCCTGCCAGGATGCCTTTACCGATACAGAATAGTCCGCATATATGAAGGAACCGTCTTCATCAACTGTTCCGGAGATCTCCCCTGTGCCGGAATCAAGAGCAAGACCACCAGGCAGACTGCCGGAAGTGATTTCCCACAACACGCCCTCAGGCAGAGTCCCAGAAAGATCAGGTGAAAGGGACAGTTCATCCTTGTTAAAGTATATGTCAGCTGCATTATATCTGAAGTCCGGCAGATCATATGAAATATCAGGGAAAAGATCATTGTGCCAGGGATAGCAGGATGAAGCAGATATAAGGATGAACAGAAAGCAGATTTCAAAAAAATGTTTCACAGGGATCCTCAAAAAAAATGTAATCTTTATAATATAATACTTTTTTCCGGAAAAAGCAGTACAAAAATTATTTTTCTGCAAAAAAAAGAAAGCCTGCTCAGGCAGGCTTACAGAATCTGAAAAGGAATCAGGGGCCTGTATGAACCACTGAAGGAACAGGACTGTCCCCTGACTCTTCAGTCCAGTTTTTGTACAGATAAGAGCCGTCCGGCTGAACAGGATTATTTGCAGGGTCATTTACCCACTCATTCAGGCTGTCAAGATAAGAAGAATCATAGTTGTCTATAAGATCCTCACAGATTCCTTCATTCTGCTCTGTGCATCTGTAGGTTACACTTCCGCTGTTGCTCTCTGCATTATTGTTATTGGCACAGTTCTTTACAGAACAGCCGGATTCATTATGTCCTGTTATGCCTCCGGCATACGTAGTACCGGAACCGGATGTTATTCGGGCTTTTGTATACCCTGAATTTGAACAGTTGACAATGTTCCCATAATAAGTATTCCCTCCTTCTGTAAAAGAAGCGTTAATGCCTGCAATTCCACCTGCATAGACAGACGAGCCTTCAGAGTCAGACGAAGCCTGAACACTTCCTCCGACAGTATAACAGTTGCGTATAACCCCGAAGTTGGCTGCTGCAATGCCTCCGGCTAAAGTCTGGTTATCAGTACATTTGTCGCTGTTTATATAAATTTTATTAATGCATGAATCTATAACCCCATAATTACGGGCACAGATTCCTCCGGAAACAGAATTCTGCTGTATTCCTCCTCCATCTGAAACAGTGCAGTTCCGAATGGTTCCGTAATTATACAGGGTTACGCCTCCTGCACAGGCACAATTGGCGATATATGCTGAAACATTAAGATTTTTAACTGTGCCTGCTGCATCTACAGAATTAAAAATGCTCCAGGAAGCACCTGCAGGGCTGTTAATATTTATGCCTCTTAAAACGTGCCCTCCTCCGTCAAAAGTTCCGGAATAGGGCTCACTGCTGCACAGAGGGAAATTACTCATACTCCAATT
>JAZRYV010000013.1:0-11776 GCA_045600925.1 Spirochaetota bacterium | reverse complement strand
ATACCTGCCGCAGCTTCATGGAACGTCCGTAGAGTTTTTTTATTTCCTTTTTTAGTTCTGCAGCCAGTTTTATTTCCGGTCTGCATGGATCCACCACCAGATCTCCGGCAGCAGAGGCGGCCAGTCTGTAGTCTGTGGTGAAAGCTGCGGCACCTGTGGGACAGGCTGTTATGCAGTCCGTACAGAAGAGACATTTTCCCATGTCCAGGGAAAGTTTTCCTCCTTTGCCCTTAAGTGCACCTGTGGTGCACGCCTTTACACAGGCATTACAGCCTGCTCTGCAGCCGGCAGCCTTGAAAGAAGGAAGGCCTCTGAATCTGGGAGTAAGGGGGGCCGGCGGAGCTGCCGGATATTTAATTGTTCTGTGCCCCTGTTTTAATCGAATGAGAAACTGTTTAAGCATATTGTCTCCTTTTACAGATCGTGTCCGCAGTAGGACAGATTGAAACTTTTATTGCACAGAGGAAAATCAGATATGGCCTGTCCTCTGAGGCATCTGGAAAGCCCCTGCCAGTTGTGAAAAGAAGGATCTGAAATTTTGTATTCTGCTATCTTTCCGGTTTTATCTGTTACTGCGGCATGGAGAACTTCTCCTCTCCATCCTTCATATATGGCGAGGCTGAGGGCTGACGGTTTTTTCTTTTCCGGCATCTTATGCAGAGTTTTACCTGCAGGCATGGTGTCCATCAGCCTGAAAATCAGCTCCGAGGATGTTTTCAGTTCATGCCATCTGACCAGTGCCCTGGCCAGAACATCGCCTTTTTCTTTTACCTGAATCTCCACAGGATGCTTTCTGTAAACAGAGACAGGCCATGATACTCTGGAATCCCTGTGAAGTCCGGATGCTCTGGCTGCAGTTCCAGTAATTCCAAGTTCAAGGGCTGAATCCCTGCTGAGAATTCCTGTATTTTCCATTCTTGCCATAACGGACTGGGAGTGCCACATAAGATCAATGGCATCAAAAGCTTCTCTGCAGCCCAGTTCAAGACGTTTACGCAGGTCTGCAGACATGTCATCAGTCAGATCAAAACCTGTGCCTCCTGGCTTTACCATGCCACGGCCGAATCTGCTTCCGCACACAAGGGCTGTCATATTAAGAAAATCACCTCTGATTCTTCCGCAGAAACTGGATGTGGGAAGATATCCTGTGTCGCCAGCAATGGCTCCCAGATCTCCTGTGTGATTGGCCATTCTTTCCAGTTCCAGAGCCAGTGCTCTTATGCTGCAGGCCCTGGAACTGACGGATGTTCCTGTAAGGGCTTCCATAATTCCTGCAAAACAGGAGCTGTGGGCAACTGTGCTGTCACCGGCAATGATTTCTGAGAGCCTGAGGGCTTTTTCATGAGAAGCATTTTTTATTAAGTTTTCCATGTCCCTGTGCTGGAAACCAAGAGCGATTTCCAGAAAGAGAACTTTTTCCCCGTCGCACTGAAAGCGGAAGTGTCCAGGTTCTATTACTCCTGCGTGTACAGGTCCTACTGCAACTTCATGGGCATCTCCTGTGATCTGGAAAAACTTTTCAGCAGCAGGATCAGGCCTTTTCCCTTCTGAGCCTGTATATCTTACAGGCTTCAGCCATGGATGACCTTCAGGCATAATTCCATGCTGTTCAAAGATCTCCCTTTCAAACAGGTGAGCCTGAGGACAGGACAGTGTAAGGGAAGGGTACTTCCCGGAAACCTTTGTCTGAGCGGTGAAGATTCTGCCTGCCTCATCATCTCCGAGGATCATGAACAGATCCTTTTCCCGGCCTTTTCCGTTCATGGCAAAAAAGGAAAGGATTCTCATTCCTCCGGCAATGCATCTTTTTGTTTCACTGAAGACCTCATCATCCTTCAGCAGTGTGACATCAGACAGAGGAAGAGTCCCTCCGTTTTTAATTTCAGCAAAACATGTTTTCATTTTCCCGCCTCCAGATAGGTGACAGCTTCGTTTATGAGACTGAGGAACGGCTCAGGCATCCATATGCCGAGAAGAAGCACTGCAGTCATCATCAGAAGAACAGGAACTGCAGTCAGCACTCCGTCCCTGTAGCCGGAATCATTAATGTCCTCCGGAACAGTTCCGAACAGTGCCCGGATGACTGTTCGGAGCATGCCGATGAAAACAGCAAACAGCATGAGCAGAAAAAGTCCTGCAGTCAGGTAATGGTGAGAGGATACGGCACCGCTGACAATTCCGAACTCTCCTATGAATGGAGCAAAGGGAGGAGTCCCTGCAATGGCAAGAAAACCTGCCATAAACAGTGAAGATGAAACAGGCAGTCTGTTCATGGATCCACGGACTTTGTCTATGGTCTTGCTGCCGTATGCCCTGTGAATGTTTCCTGCAGACAGAAACATTACCCCCTTTGTCAGGGCATTTGCAACAGTGTGGAAGAGAACAGGGAAAAGAGCTGCCGGTCCTATGCCAAGACCTGTTATAAGAATTCCCATCTGTTCAACGCTTGAATAAGCCAGCATGCGTTTAAAGTCTTTCTGTCCGAGCATATACACTGCTGCAGTTGCCATGGAAAAAATGCCCATGAAAATAAGAATACCTGATGTATATTCACTCTGGCCGGCTGATGATGCAATATGCCAGATCCTCAGGAAGGCAAGGAAAGCACAGCTGGTAACACCTCCGGCCAGAATGGCTCCAACCACACCGGGAGCTTCCCCGTAGGCATCCGGTTTCCATGTGTGCATGGGAGACAGTCCCATTTTTGCTCCGTATCCGATAAGCAGAAGAATGAAGGCTGCACGCAGCCATGGAACGGAAAGCTCAGGAGCTCTGGCCAGAAGATCATCTGTCATAAGGGATGGAACCATCCCTGCTTTCAGTTCTGAATATGCAAGAAGAAAGGTTCCAAGCAGAGCAAGAGCAATGCCAACGGAGCTGACCATAAGATACTTCCAGGTTGCTTCAATGCTGAACTTTGATCTGTTGAAATAGATCAGCGGTGCAGTAATAAGGGTCGTTGCCTCAATGGCAATCCACATAAGCCCCAGGTGCTTTGCCAGAACGACCAGAGCTGCCGCAGCAGGGAACAGAAGAAGACAGACTACGAAGACACGGCTGGATCTTTCCTGTCTGTATCTCAGATATCCGGCAGCATAAAAGGAACTGAACAGATATAGAAAATTTATGCCGAGACTTATAACCTTTGCAGGAGGATCCGGTGACAGCCACTGATTCTGTCCTGACAGTTCCGGTACAGCCAGTGCTGTCAGAAGCATGGCTGTTTCACAGACTGCAGCTGCAGGAAGCAGAAACGGTCTGAATCTGTCCGACCGTATCGCAAAGGCTGCGGCTGCCATGACAAGAGGAAAAATAAGAAGTGCAATATACATCCTATTCCTCCTTAAGGGAAACCATGTCCCTTGTATCGGTTGATGAAAAGGCCCGGCTGATCTGATTAGTGATAATGGAAACCACAAAAACGGCTGCAAAAAGGTCCAGCAGGACGCCAAGCTCCACAACCAGAGGCACTGCATCCACAAGGAGCATGCCGAATATGAAAATTCCGTTTTCCAGCATCAGATATCCCATGACCTGGGTTATGGCCTTGTATCTGGAAGTAAGGATGATGAAACCGGCAATGACTGTTGAAAATGAACCGGTTATAATCAGAACTTCTTCTCCTGAGGAGATTCCTGTAAAACGTGCAGTCAGAAGCACAGCACAGGTTGCTGCAGAGCCCAGAATTACAGAGGACTGAAGTTTTATGAAAGGTTCAATCTCCCGTCTGATTTTTGTAGCTTTCAGTGTATGAAGCATAAACAGAGGAATTATGAAGCCTTTAAGTATTATGGCAGCACAGGCTGACAGTACTTCGGATACAGCAGGGTTTTCATGAAGAATCAGAGGCAGTGCTCCGGTTATGGCTCCCTGAACCGAAACAGTTTTAAGCAGGGAAAGAACACGGCCTGAACCAAGGGCTGCCAGATTCAGAACAAGTACTATGACCAGAAGAGGATTCAGTATATATTCCATAATTATCACCTTAAGAGAAGAATAAAACCGGAACCGCACAGAAGAAGAGCTCCTGTCAGCAGAAACATTACCCTGTTCATGCGCAGTCTTGCCATGACTGATTCCACAATGCCTGTAAAGACTGCCAGACAGATAAGCTTTACGGCAAAGAAAGCCATGTCGGTCCATATGTTTCCTGTGGAAAAAGGAACAGCCAGATGGAGAATTATGGTTCCCAGAACCATGTATTTCTGGGCGGATGAATATTCTATAAGTCCAAGAAGAGGCCCGCTGTGGTCCAGAACCATGACCTCATGGATCATGGTAAGTTCCAGGTGTGTCTTTGGGTCGTCCACTGGAATACGGCATGTTTCTGCAAGGAGAATCAGGAACAGTCCTATGCAGACAAAAATAAACGGGGCTGCCAGAGCCGGCTGAAACAGCAGACAGCTTTTATGAAGCATGGTCTCCATGCATATGGAGCTGCTGTTTTTTGTCAGAACAATGAGCCCGAAAAAAAGTGCCGGTTCGGACATGCAGGCAAAGGAAACTTCCCTGGCAGCTCCCATGCCTTCAAAGGAGGAACCGGTATCCATTGCCGCCGCCGTTGTAAAGAAGCGGGACAGGGCAAGCAGGTATGCAAACAGAAAAACATCTCCTTTAAATGAAAGCACTGCCGGCCCGGAGCCAAAGGGAATAAGAATCCCTGCACACAGGACGGCGGCGGCACACACTGCAGGTCCGGCCGTAAAAATCCATGATGCTGCAGTGCTTATTACGGTACCTTTTCTGCACAGTTTAATTATGCTGTAATAAGGCTGCAGCAGAGAAGCCCCAGTACGGCCGGCAATGACTGCCTTTGTTTTGTTTATGAAACCGAAAAGCAGCGGCGGCATAAGAATCAGAAAAACAAATGATATGATTTTGTAAAGGATGTCCATTTTTTACCTCAGTTCCCTGCAGCCGTTTTAATAAGATTCCCGAAGGGAACAGTGGCCAGAAGAATAAGGGCTGCTGCCAGCATGTAAAGGATGTACTGCTGAATGATTCCCTGCTGGAATCTCTGGAACCATCTGAATAGGTTTTCTGTTTTATGGAACACAGGATAGAGTGTTCTGTCCAGGACAGCATCGGAAACATGTCTGTGGATTTCGGAATCAGCAGGAAACTGTTCCGAAAGCTCAGGCTGTTTTACAGATGGCTTTGTGAACCATCCGAAAAGTTCAACAATCATGCCTGCAAAGGATGCAGCCGTGTACTGTACCCGGGATGAAACTGCAGTGTATCCGCAGTCCCAGGTGCAGGTCCTTTTTGTTCTGTTTCTGATGAATTTCCTTGTAAGCAGAACGCAGGCTGCAGTGAAAAGAAAAAAGCCGCACAGAACAGCAGATATTATTCCAAGAGGAAGAACATCTTTCATCCTGATGAAATGCTGTCCTTTAAGAAGTACTGCCGAAACAGCATCTGTGGCATGAGCAGCCGCAGCAGGAAACAAACCGATGAAGAGACATGCAGCAGCAAGAATTCCCATGGGAACAATCATCAGCACATGGGATTCTCGGGCTTTTTCAGCATCTCCAGTCCGTCCGGAACCAGAAAAAACGACGCCGAAGACTTTTATGAAACAGGCAACAGCAAGTGCCCCGGTCATGGCAAGAACAGGGGCTGCCATTACAGCTGCTGTTATCTTCCCTGTTTCATCGGAAAGCACGGAACTGAAAAGACCTGTATAAATAAAGAGCTCGCTGATGAATCCGTTAAGTGGAGGCAGTCCGCATATGGCTGCTGCTCCGATAAGAAAAAAGAAAGCAGTTGCAGGCATAGCCTTTCCAAGTCCTCCGAGACGGTCCATCAGCCTTGTGCCTGTGCTGTGAAGCACAGAACCGGCCCCCATGAAAAGAAGGGATTTAAACAGGCTGTGATTCCAGACATGGAGAAGGGCTCCTGCAATTCCTGGTATATACAGTTCGGGTCTGTGAGCAGATATGCCGGCAATGGCCAGTCCCAGTCCCATGACTATGATGCCTATGTTTTCCACGCTGTGGTAGGCCAGAAGCCTTTTAAGATCGTGCTGACAGATGGCGGAGACTACACCAAGAATGCAGCTTATGCTTCCAAGAACAAGCAGAATTCCTCCCCACATGAAAGGAGGTTCCGGCATAAGGAAGATCATGCGGATAATGCCGTAGATTCCCATTTTGAGAACAACTCCGGACATGATTGCAGAAACATGACTCGGGCCGTTTGCATGTGCTCCCGGCAGCCAGAAATGAAGAGGGAAAATCCCTGCCTTCATTCCGAAACCGATCAGTGTAAGAATGAAAAGAATATTCATGGCTGATGATGACAGCTCAGGAGCCGGAACAAGTTCAAAGGAACCTGTAAAATGTTTCCAGCAGGCAAAGAGCCCCAGAAGAGTAAGTGAACTGATATGTGTTGCTGCCAGATATATGCTTCCTGACTTTCCTGTTTCAGGATTATGATGTTCTGCAGTAATAAGGAAGAATGCAGATATGGCCATCATCTCCCAGCCCAGAAGAAATCCCAGAGCATGCCGGCTGATGATAAGCAGAATCATTCCGGAGACAAGTATTCCCCAGAAAACCTGGAGCATTCTGCCGTTTTCCTTATGGAACTTCTGTTCCCAGTACTTAAGACCGTAGAGAGAACCAAGGCAGCCGATGATCAGCACCGGGAAAAGAAAGAAGGCGCTCAGTGCATCCATTCCTATGATGAAATTTCCTGCGGCCGGCCAGGAAAAAAAACGGCAGTCCGCTCCCTCTGTGAATGCCATTCCGGCCCCGGCAAGACCTGCAAGAGTTCCGGCCGTAATCAGCACAGCAGAAAGAAATCTTCCTGCCAGGGATTCCCGGCTGAAAAAGAGACCTGTAAAACCGCTTGCAAAGGACAGCACCAGTGCCGTCAGAACAAGATTTAGAGACATGTTTATCCTCTGTAAATAATAGTGAAAGTATGTCCTGTTTTAAGGTCTTTAAAAGTCAAATGTTTTCCTGAAATAAAACTGTGTTCATCACACCGGCAGCTTTTTATGCAAATTAATATTGAAAAAATAAGGATATTCTGCAGGATGGATTTCCCTAACTAAAGAAATGCTGGAGGAAAATAAATGGCAAAGATTACAAAGGAAATGACTTTTGGTGAGATTATCCGTCAGCTTCCGCAGTCAGGTCCGGTATTCGGAAAATACGGTCTTCACTGCATAGGATGTCACATAGGACTTTTTGAAAGTCTTGAGGAAGGAATGAGAGCTCACGGACAGGATGATGCTGCAGTTTCTGCTATTGTAGATGAGCTTAATCAGCTGGCAGACAAATAGTTTTTTTGAGAGACTGCGTGCTTCAGCTTTCAGACAGAAGCACGGCCTCCTTGAAAACACCATGATTTAAATGATGAAGGAGCCCGTTAAGGGCTCTTTTTTTAGAAAAAATTTTTTATATTTTTTGACATTTTCAGAAAAATTTATTATATTATAAACAGAAAATGAGGACAGAATCATGAAAAAACTGTTTTTAATGCTTATGGCATCAGTCGTGGCTCTGGGAATTGTTTCCTGCAGCAGCGGTTCTTCACAGAATCCTTATATTACATTTAAAAGCGGAGAAAATTTTTCTGTTTGTGCTGATGATCCGGGCTGGAAGTCTGCTGAGAATCCGGGAACTGTGGAATTTTCCACAGATTCAGAAACATGAACACCATGGGAGGGAGAATCCTTGGAAGCACAGCTGTCACAAGACGGCAGTTATTATCTGTATTTCAGAGGAAAAGGAAATTCTGTTATTACCGGAAAATGTTCAGATGATAATCCCTCAGGATATAAATGGACCATTACAGGGAACAGTGTGGAATGTTCCGGAAACATTATGACTCTTCTGGATTATGAGTATCCGGATAATACAGATATGGGACCTGAGTGCTTTTATGCCATGTTTTTCTCCTGTCCACCACTGATAAAAGCTCCTGAACTGCCTGCCATGACTCTGGCAGATTCCTGCTATCTTGCAATGTTCAGAGACTGTACAGGGCTGACTGAAGCCCCTGAGCTTCCTGCGGAAACTCCTGCCGTGGAATGCTATAAATCCATGTTTTATGGCTGTACAGGTCTGAGAGCTGCCCCGAAACTGTCTGCAGAAATCCTTGCTGAAGGATGTTATAAATACATGTTCAAAGACTGTACAAAACTTGTATCTGCCCATGAACTTCCTGCAGAAACACTGAATGAAGAGTGTTATTATGGGATGTTCGAAGGCTGTACAGAACTTGTATCTGCTCCTGAAATGGGTGCATCAACTCTTGCTACTTACTGCTGCCGTGAAATGTTTAAAGGATGCTGCAGTATTCAGAATGTACCGGAGCTGAGTGCCATGACTCTGGCTCCGTTATGCTATTACGGCATGTTTGAGGGATGCACAGGAATGACAGAAGCTCCGGAGCTTCCTGCAGAAACACTGTATGAGGGATGTTACTGGTATATGTTCGGAGACTGCACAAATCTGACTAAAGTTCCTGAACTTAAAGCTTCTGTTATGAAAAAAACATGCTATAAGGCCATGTTTAAAGGATGTACAGGTCTGACAGAAGCCCCTGAACTTAAAGCAGAAACTCTTGCTGAAGAATGTTATGCTCATATGTTCAGAGAATGCAGCGGACTGACAGATCCTCCTGAACTTAAAGCAGATACTCTTGCATCCGGCTGTTACTGGTCAATGTTTGCGTTCTGTACAAATCTGACTAAAGCTCCTGAACTTAAGGCCACATTCCTGCCAAAGGACTGTTATCAGTGCATGTTCTATGAATGTACAAAACTGAATATCAAGACTGCAGCCGGAGAGGGCCGGACTTTTTTTCTTAAAATGCCTTCTTCGGGGAATATAGAAGCAGATTCTTCAGTTGCCGGAATGTTTTATAATACCATCGGCGGAATAGTAACTCCCTCTGCCGGAAAAACCTATTATTACCAATAATCCATAAAACAGGCCCCGGACCAGCGGTCCGGGGCCTGACTGTCTGTCAGGGCAGAGATACAGCTGCACTCTTTCTGCAAAAATTTGTAAAATTTATCTTTACTTTCCATAAAAAAGCAGCATGTATGTGCAGAAAGGAATAAGGATTTCGTTATGAAAAAATACATAGTTCTGATGATGTTTATGCTTGCAGCAGGTATGCTGTCCTGCGTAAAAGAGGGAGACGGTCTGAAGGCAGTTTCTGATGCTGAAGAGAACACCGGACAGCAGTACGGTTCTTATCTTGCATTTAAGAGTCCGGAACAGTTCGCTGTAAGTGTACAGAAACCTGGATGGAAGAAAGGCAAAGGGAAAATAGAATGTTCCAAAGACCTGAAAACCTGGAAGGAATGGGAAGGAGCCTATACTGTTGCAGAGCAGCAGAATTCCGGAGAATGGGCGATTTATTTCAGAGGAGAGAATAACAGTGTAATAACTGCACCGGAAAAAACTGATTCATATGACAGTGAAGCATATAAGGAAACATGGGTTATTATCGGTTCATCTATTGAATGTCAGGGAAATATAATGTCTCTGCTGAATTATAAAAATCCGGATAAGGCTGAAATGGGTGCGAAATGTTTTGCCGGAATGTTCAGAGGCTGTAATGGTCTGAATAAAGCTCCGGAACTTCCGGCTGAAAAACTTTCAGCTGAATGTTACCGAAGGATGTTCATGAACTGCAGCAGCCTGAAAAAATCTCCCAGGCTTCCGGCCTCAGTACTGGCTCCGGGGTGTTACAGGGGAATGTTCGCTTTCTGTACAGACCTGAGAACTGCCCCGGAACTGTCTGCCACAGCACTGGCTGAAATGTGTTATGCCGGTATGTTTAATGAATGTACAGGATTGAGAGCAGCTCCTGCACTTCCTGCAAAAACACTTGCAAAAGCTTGTTATCACTCAATGTTTTACGGCTGTAAAAGCCTGGCAGCTGTTCCGAAACTTCCAGCAGAAACCCTTGCTGAAGGATGTTACAGGGTAATGTTTTGCAGCTGCACAGGACTGACAGAAGCACCTGAACTCCCTGCCACAGTAATGGCGAAAGAGTGTTACTTTGGAATGTTTTATGGCTGTACAGGGCTGACAGCTGCATCCGGACTGCCTGCAGAAACACTGGCTGAAGGATGTTACAGGGGGATGTTCTGTGGCTGTACAGGACTGACAGCTGCACCCGGACTGCCTGCAAAAACACTGATGAAAGAGTGTTATTGGGAAATGTTTAAAGGTTGTACAGGACTGAGAACAGCTCCTGCACTTCCTGCAACAACACTGGCTGAAAGATGTTATTTATTGATGTTCAAAGACTGTACGGGACTGGCTTCAGCCCCTGATCTTCCTGCAAAAATACTGGCAAAAAAGTGTTACAGTGGAATGTTTTATAGCTGTACAGGTCTGAGAACAGCCCCGGAGCTTCCTGCGGAAAAGCTGACTGATGAATGTTATCACGGAATGTTTGCAGGCTGTATCAGCTTGAAATTAGCCCCTGAGCTGCCTGCAGAAACACTGGCTGAAGGATGTTATTTTGGAATGTTTTATGGCTGTACAGGACTGACAGCTGCACCAGGACTGCCGGCAAAAACACTGAAGAAAGAGTGTTACAGGGGAATGTTTGAGGCCTGTACCGGACTGACAGCAGTTCCTGAACTGCCTTCTTCTTTTTCAAAAGTTTTAAAAGAAAAGTGCTATGAAGAAATGGGACTGCAGTAATATAAAAAGCAGGTTTGACCTGCTTTTTATATCTTTATTTCTTCCACTTCTACCGGTGTTTCCGGCCAGATTGTGGCCAGAACCTTTTCTGTGAGAGCTTTTGTTCCGGTGGTTTTAAAAACCACACTGCCTTTTTCATGTGAAGTGCTGTTGAGTCCTTTGTAGCGGAGAACCCGTTCTGTCTGCCTGGCCACAGCCCTGCCTGTATCCAGAATTGTCACTTCCGGACCGCAGATTTTTCGGATGGTTTCTGTCAGGAACGGATAATGGGTGCAGCCCAGGACCAGTGTGTCTATGCCTCTGGCCAGGAGAGGCTGAATGTATCTGTTAAGCAGTTCCTCTGTTTCAGGAGCATCCTTCATTCCATGTTCCACTGCATCCGGAAGTCCCGGGGCAGGCTGGGTGATGATTTCAACTCCGCTGCCGAATTTTTCCACCAGCAGTGAAAATCTTTCACCGGAAAGGGTGAGTGTGGTTCCCAGAACGCCTATTTTCCCGCTTCGCGTCAGGTCATGGGCCGGTTTGACTGCAGGTTCCACTCCTATTACAGGAATGTCAGGGTTTTTCTGTCTGATGAGATCCAGCCCTGCAGAGCATGCAGTGTTGCAGGCTACGACCAGTGCTTTGGCCCCCTGTGCAGTCAGACATTCGGATATTTCAAGAGTTCTTTCCCTGATTTCATCCAAAGGCTTTGATCCGTAGGGACAGTTGGCTGAATCTGCAATGTAGATAATATTTTCCCCGGGCAGAATCTTCCGGATTTCCAGAAGGATGGAAACTCCGCCTAAGCCTGAGTCAAAAATTCCTAAAGGGGCAACGGACACCTGAATACTCCTGTTTTTTCTCTTATGTCGCTATAAGAATTTTGTTTTATGCTGTCAAGCATTGAAGGGAATTTTTATTCCGGTTTTTCCTGTCAGGAAGGCAAAAAAAAGACATCCTGAGATGTCCTGTTTTTATATTGTTCCCGGCAGCGTCCTGCTCTCCCACACAGCTACCCGTGCAGTACCATCGGCGATGAAAGGCTTAACTTCTGTGTTCGGAATGGGAACAGGTGTGACCCTTTCTCTATAGCCACCAGGAATAATTTCCGT
>JAZRYV010000012.1:0-1015 GCA_045600925.1 Spirochaetota bacterium | reverse complement strand
AATGAAATCATTTAAATCTATGTCATCTTCAGCAGTCATTTCTCTGAAACGTGTGACTTTGAGCTGTTTTCTGTTCTGCCACTCTCCCACTGAGGTTCTGACCTTTATGATGTGGCTTCCTTCCAGTGAATCCGCAAGAGCAATTTCCTTTTCTGAAGCGTCCCACTTTTTAGCATTTACATCTCCTGTCCTGTCTGAAAGAATCATATCCAGAAACTGTTTCTGGTTGGCTCCTGTCTTTACCGTTACCTGCTTCAGCATGAAGAAATCGTCAAATTCAGCACCTGTGACCAGATCTGCAACAAAAATTTTTTTCACAATAAACCTCTCTGTATCAATCAGATTTTTCTATTTTTCTGTTATTCAGCAACTATAATTTTAATGTAAAACCGGCCTTGTTACAACATAAAAAGGCTCCGGTCACGGAGCCTGAAAACATGTCAAATCATAAATGCGGGGACATCAGAACTGCCTCTGATCTTCTGAACCGGAGATCTTCGATTCCACAAATGAGCTGACCTCTTCTCTGGATATTCCCAGCACGGCAGCAAATTCTCCGTGGAGAAGCTCAATGGCTTTTTTGTAGAATTTCTCATCGACCTGACCCAGTTTCTTGCCCTTTTCCAGCATGAGACTGCGTTTATTCCTGATGGACTTGATCACACGGATAAGTTCCTCACAGCTGTGAGATTTTATGGCATTCTGATACTCTTCACTGAGCATGCGGATATTCCTGTTCTCAATCACAGCATCATCGATCTCAGGGATTCTGGATATCAGCTCCATTATCTCCTCTTTCGACATCACCGGTCTCATAAAAACAGGTGAATCCACCGGTATATACACCATTCCGTGCTTGTACAGCGGATTCAGTGTATAATAATCCTTCTGCTGATTCCTGTCCAGTGAATCCGGCCGTCCCACAGATTCAACCCTGCAGACACCCTCATTGCCATAAATGATCAGGTCACCTGCCTGAAACATACCGCACCCCCTGCCATCGGTTCTCGCCCTG
>JAZRYV010000011.1:0-5317 GCA_045600925.1 Spirochaetota bacterium | reverse complement strand
ACAGGAGCCTGGGTAAAGGCTGATTATGCCAGAAAAACTTTTATTCAGAAGGTTGGAGCAGATGAGTCTGCAGTAGCTAAAATCAACGGCGGTTTTCCGAAGAAAGGACATGTCTTTGTTCCCTTTTCCGATGAATATCTTCAGGCTCTGGAGGACAGCGGCACAGCACGGAAGACCGTGGCCAGTGCAGATACTGAGTTTATATGGCCGGTGGACAGTCCGGACCGAATAAGTTCCCCTTTCGGCTACAGAAATCTCCGCCTTCATGCAGGTGTGGATCTTCCGGTGATCACAAATTCTCCTATTGTTGCTGCAATGGACGGAACTGTGGAATCCTGCGGATATTACGGAGGTCATGGAAAGACAATCCTTCTTAAACACAGCAACGGCTTTTATACCAGATACTCACATAACTCAGATCTCCTCGTAAAAAAGGGAGATTCAGTCAAAAAGGGACAGATGATTGCCTTCAGTGGAAATACAGGCCATTCCACAGGGCCTCATCTTCATTTTGAAATTCGCTATAAGGATATCCCTCTTAATCCTCTGGATTTCCTTCCCCAGGATGATGATCTGGTGATAACAAAAAATAAGAATACAAAAAAACAGAAGAGACATGGAAAAAAATAAGATAACCATGCATTTCTGATATTTGAATAAAAATATAAAAAAATATAATTATTAAAGAGGACAGTTCAATGACTGAAAAACATCATCATCTGAGAGGCAGTTTTTCCGGCCAGCTTGGGTTCATTCTTGCAGCAGCTGCCAGTGCAGTAGGACTTGGAAATCTGTGGCGTTTCCCCTATCTTGCAGCAAAATACGGCGGAGGTGCCTTCCTTGTAACCTACATTATTCTTGTAGTGACTTTTGGTTTTACGCTCATGATGGCCGAAGTTGCCCTGGGCCGTCATACAAGGCTTTCAACAATCGGTGCTTATAAAAAGTTCGGAAAGAAGTATTCCATCATAGGCATTCTTGGTACTATTGTTCCAATTATCATTACCCCGTATTACTGTGTAATAGGCGGATGGATTCTCAAGTATCTGTATGCCTTTGTATCAGGGGATGTGGAAGCAACAACACAGGACGGATATTTCGGAGCCTTCATTTCCCAGCCGGTATCTCCGCTTATATGGACATGGATTTTTGTTCTTTTCTGCGGTGTGGTTGTTTTCAATGGTATTAAGAACGGCATTGAAAGACTTAACAGATTCCTTATGCCTGCTCTGATCATCATTTCTGTAGTTATCTGCATATATTCCATCAGTGCTCCTGGAGCTGTTGACGGACTCAAGTACTATCTTATTCCTCATTTTGAGAACTTTGGTGTGAAGACAATTGTTGCAGCCATGGGACAGATGTTCTTCTCTCTCTCTCTTGCCATGGGAATCATGGTTACATACGGATCCTACATGCGCAAAGAGGACAATCTGGAAAGAAGCATCGGTTTTACAGAACTGTTCGACACAGGCATTGCCTTCCTGGCCGGTCTTATGATCGTTCCTGCAGTTTTTGCTTTCAGTGGCGGAGAGGCTACTGCAGTTAATGCAGGTCCCGGACTTATGTTCATCACACTGCCTAAGGTTTTCAACAGCCTTCCTATGCCGGCACTGTTCGGAGCCCTGTTCTTTATTCTTGTATTCTTTGCTGCTTCTACAAGTGCCATCTCTCTGTACGAAACCATAGTTTCCATTATTATGGACCACTACGGAATGGAGAGAAAGAAAGCATCAGTAATCGCAGGAATTGGAATTGCTGTTGTCGGAATTGCACCCTCTTTGGGTTTTGGTCTCTGGGGAAGTGCTTCCATTGCAGGAATGTCCATTCTTGATATTATGGACTTCGTTTCCAACTCTGTTCTTATGCCAATCGTTGCTCTTCTTACATGTCTGTTCATCGGATGGTGGAAGGGGCCTCAGCTTATTATCGACGAAGTTGGTCCTGTTTTCAGGCGCAAGAAACTCTTCCTGGTTATGGTGCGCTGGGTAGCTCCGGTTCTTCTGGTAGTTATTTTCGTAGCCTATGTGCTCAGTTCACTTGGAATCATATCTCTGTAAAACGGATATTAAAAAATGTCGCAGCAAAACTGCGGCATTTTTATGTCGGACTAAAAACTCCCTGTCATTGCAGGGAGTTTTTTATAGGTAGAAAAGAAAGATTCCATCAATTTTATGCAGTATATTTTGAGGAGATAATGAAAATAATTCTTTCCCCGTCAAAGAAGATGAAAACTGATGTGGAAGGACCGGAGCCGGCCGGTCTGCCTGTTTTTATGGAAAAGACAAAGAAACTGCAGGCCTGGCTCACCGGCATGTCTTTCTGTGAACTTAAAAATCTGTGGGCATGCAGTGTCAAAACTGCAGAGCAGAACTGTGAACATCTGGAGAAGATGGATCTGTACAGGAATCTGACGCCTGCAGTTCTTGCTTATGAAGGTCTGGCTTATCAGTACATGGCTCCGGCTGTTTTTGAGACTGCACATTTCGGATATGTGCAGGAACATCTGCGTATTCTGTCCGCCTTTTACGGAGTACTTAAGGCAATGGACGGTGTTGTTCCGTACAGACTGGAGATGCAGGCAGATGGAGCTCCAGTCGGATTCCGGAATATGTATGAGTTCTGGGGAGACAGTCTTTACCGTGCAGTCCGGGATGAAAGCGGAATCATCATCAGTCTGGCCTCTGCTGAATATTCAAAATGCATTGAAAGGTATCTGATGCCTGAGGACCGGTATATTACAGTAAATTTCTGCGAAAAGGCCGGAGACCGGCTGGTGACCAGAGGAACCCATGCAAAAATGGCCCGTGGGGAAATGGTGCGGTTTATGGCAGAGAACAGAATTGAAGATCCCTGTGAGATCAGAAATTTTGACCGGCTTGGATATACCTTCCGGGATGACCTGTCCTGTGACAGGAAATATGTTTTTGAAAGGATGAATCAGCAGAACCTTTATGATGGGAAAGAACAGGCTCCTCATCCTTTGAAGAATGAACACTGGCATGAATCGCAGTGATTCCATGACATCCTTACGACAGCTCAGCTTTAAGGTCTGCCGGGATCTTTGAGGCCAGAGACTTCACCTGTCCTGTCTGAATGTCAGCCTGTGTCGCTGTCTTAGTTTGTGTAATTTTGCAAAAAATATGCAAAATATATTGACATTTTATAAAAATAATGCACATTAACTTTAATTTTGTAAATATTCTGCAATATTAAGGTGTATATGCTTTTAGAATTTAAGACATCCAATTATAAATCATTTGCAGATGAAATGGTTTTTTCCATGACTCCTGCACCTAAACAGAAGGGACTTGATTACAGCATTCAGAAAGAAGAAGCAGGGATAAGAACATACAAGGGGCTTTGTTCTGCCGTTGTTTACGGTCCCAATGCATCCGGGAAAACAAATATTATCAGTGCCATGGATACAATGAAATCAATTGTTCTTCGCGGGAATGTCAAAAATACGGACAGGCCTAATCCTGCAAATACGGCTTCGGGAAGACTTGAACTGATTCCCAACTGTACTCTGAAGGAGATCCGTCCTGTGGTTTTTTCTATTACATTTACAGAAAAAGACCTGTTTACAGAAAAATATCTGCATATCAGATATTCTTTTAAAGTACTGCTGGGAAGATTTTTGGATGCTGACTGCAGGCGGAAAATAACTGAAGAAGAGCTATGTGTGAATGAAAAGACTGTTTTTTTGAGAAACGAACCTGCAAGCGGGAATCTGAAAGTAGAACTTCCTGCTTCAGTTGAACCTTATTTCAATGACGGAATTAAATCAGTTACGGATACTTCGCTGAAGATTGCAGAGAGCAGTTTAAACGATGAAGAACTGTTTCTGAGCAATGGTTTTAAGAATATTTTTTCACAGAAGCTGGCTTCAATTATTCTGGACTGGATGGCAAAGAAGTTTACAGTAATCTGCCGTTCTGATGCTGTCATGATGATGAGAAAAATAGACAATCCAAAATCTAATGCAGTATATATTGATGCAAATCTTAATGAAGCTGCAAAAGTCTTTGGAGTCACATCCAAAGCTCTTGGTATCAGAACATCGGAAGACGGCAATATTGCTCCTGGTTGGTATTCTGTTTTTGATTTTTCAGATGGCAGAAAACCTTTGATTCCTGCAGAGATTTTTGAATCCTACGGAACAGTGCGGTTTATTAATGAATTCCCTTTGATAATTAATGCTCTGCTTAACGGATCGGTTCTGGTTATGGATGAGTTTGATGCATCCATACATCCAATGGCTGTTATGAATATCATAAATATTTTTCATAATAATGAAATCAATAAGAAACATGCCCAGCTGGTTTTCACTACACACAATCCTGTTTTTCTCAGCAGAGATCTTTTCCGCAGAGATGAGATAAAATTTGTGGAAAGGGATGAAACGACAGATCACAGCATTCATTATTCGCTTTCCGATTTCAGAACAGCTGACGGAACCAGAAAAGGTGAGGATTATATGAAAAACTATTTTGTCAGCAAGTATGGTGCTATTAAAGACATTGATTTCTCTTCGATTCTTGAAAATATTATCTGCGAACAGGAGAGACAGAAAAATGCCTGAACGCAGAGAGAAGAAAAAGTATACCTTTCAAGAAACCTTTACTGTAGAAGGTGAAACAGAGAAATGGTATCTGGAGCGGCTTCAGGAACTGATTAATTCTTCTGGGATATCAGAATCTACTGTAGCAATTAAAGTATCAGTCGAACAGAATCCTGTTAAATTTATAAAAAACAAAAATAATCTTACAACTCCGTCTGTAGTTCATTTCTGTGATGTTGAAAGCAGTGAATATGAGGAAGAGGAAAGATTTAAACGAATAATAAATTTGCTTGCTGAGGCAAAAAATCAAAAACGCATTGATTATCAGCTAGGATACAGTAATTTTACTTTTGAACTATGGATAGCTCTGCACAAAACAGACTGCTTTGGTCCACTTACAGACAGAAAACAATACCTGCCTGTTATCAACAAGGCATTTAACGAGAATTTTCAGAGCCTTAGAGAGTTTAAGGAAGAAAATAATTTTAAAAAATGTCTCGACAGTCTTACTCTTGAAGATGTTAAAACGGCTGTTAAAAGATCAAAAACAATCATGAACAATAATAGGGAGAATAAAAGGGAAATCCTGTATAAAAAGTATAAGTATTATAAGGATAATCCATCTCTGACAGTATGGGAGTCGGTTGACCGTATTTTAACTGAATGCGGTATTCAGAAGAAAAATAAAAAGTAATCATGAATGAAAATTGAAATCCCCCAGAGACTTCACCTGTCCTGTCTGAATGTCAGCCT
>JAZRYV010000010.1:0-5356 GCA_045600925.1 Spirochaetota bacterium | reverse complement strand
ACTTCCAACTTCATTCCCTGCGGCA
The DNA here is from genome assembly GCA_045600925.1 of Spirochaetota bacterium. Classification (GTDB taxonomy): domain Bacteria; phylum Spirochaetota; class UBA4802; order UBA4802; family UBA5550; genus JAZRYV01. The sequence goes on along the minus strand of JAZRYV010000010.1, from coordinate 5,331 downwards.
TAGAAGTTCCCCCTCATGAAATGATGAAGATAGAGCCAATGGGCCTGCTCATAAGCTCCGTTTCACGAAATGAAAAGGCAGTGACAATTGATATTTCAAAAACCGGAAAACTGCTGGAGGCCTTCGTGAAAAACGGAGGAACTGCAGGTTTTTCAGGCTATTCCTTCAAATATCTTGACGCGGCTTTTCCCGGCGTCATGACTTTTTTCTCGGAAATGCCTTTTATAGGAGAGGAAGGAACCATAGATGTGGAACTGTGTCCTGACCTTAAAGCCTTCTGCAGAGCAGATAAAGTTCATCTTTCCATGGAACACAGCGGATGGATTGCACTGAAAGATGTATCCGGCGGAAGCATTCTTGGAACAGGAACCTTTTCCACTCCTCTGGGAAACAAAACAGGTCCTGTGTCCTTTTCCGTCTGTTCCGGCAGCGGAGAGGCCATATTTACTGCAACCCACAGCTCAGCCAGAGGAGATTATTACAGGTACATGATCTACAGACTGACGGAAAGAGACATTCTGAAACAGACCTGGCACAGGGCTGAACTGTGGGAACAGACTGTTTCTGCTTCAGCAGCTGACAGAATCCATAACGGAGAAAATTTCCGGGCATACAGAATGCCTCTTCACCACGGAGCCAATACGATTTATATAAATATGGAAGTCCCTGGCTTCCAGGCCGACGTGCTGGACAAAAACGGACGGATTCTTTTTTCATCGGATACATGGGAAAAAGAACTGACATTTGAAGCGGAAGCGGAAACAGAAGATTTCTGCACAGTAAAAATATATCCGTACAAAGGCACAAGATACCGGGCATTCGCAGTAATATCTGCCAGCGGACGGAAAACCATACCGTATATTACATCGGCGGCCTTTGCTGCAGCAGGACTTTTCCTTGCAGGAATACTTCTGTGGAAGATTCTGGCAAAGCTGCTGGATTTCAGGCGAAACGGAGGAAGACTCTCCTGACAGAAACTCCTTCCGTTTTTTGCAGAAAAGTTCTTGCAACAAACAGGCTTTCTGCCTTTTTTTAGCTTTATTATGAATTTTTGATTACGGAGCATCCAATGGGAAGAATAATTTCCTTGTCCAACCAGAAAGGCGGTGTTGGCAAAACCACATCAGCAGTTAACCTGGCATCCTGTCTTGCAGAGAAAGGCAAAAAAGTTCTCCTTATTGATCTGGACCCTCAGGGGAACGCAGGTTTTGCAATAGGCATTAATGCAGAAGAAATGGACACCACTATCTACGAAGTCCTTACAGGGGAGATCAGCATCAGCGATGCTGTTTTCAAAACGGATACAGACGGCCTTTTTCTGATCCCTTCAAACATGGACCTTGCAGGAGCTCAGGTGGATCTTCAGGATAAACCGGAAAAGGAATTCATTCTGAAAAAAGCAGTAAATGAAATAAAGGATTCCTTTCATTATATACTGATCGACTGTCCTCCCTCCCTGGGGATTCTTACAGTAAACAGCCTGGCAGCATCCGATTCAGTCATAATTCCTCTTCAGTGCGAATACTATGCACTGGAAGGAATAGGTCAGCTTATGAAAATAATACTTATGGTTCAGGAAAGTCTGAATCCTCATCTGGAGCTGGAAGGAGTTCTGCTGACCATGTTCGATTCCAGAACCAATCTTTCCAAGGAAGTTGTGGCCGATGTCCGGGAAAATTTCAAAGACCGTGTTTTCAGGACCATAATTCCAAGGAATGTTCCTCTTGCTGAAGCTCCGTCTTTCGGCAAACCAATTAACCATTACGACCGGAACAGCGTGGGATCAATGTCCTATCTTAAACTGGCAGATGAGGTAATAGCAAATGACAGCTCCCGCTAAAAGAAAACTGGGCAAGGGACTTGGATCCATCATCTCCGTATCCCCGATGCCTGCAGCAGAAATAGAAAGGGCAATTCTTGACACAAAGGAAACGATTCATGAAATAGATGTGTCATCAGTCACACCTAATCCGGATCAGCCCCGCCGTAATTTTGATGAAGACTCCATCCGCGGTCTGGCAGAATCCATTAAGACAGCCGGACTCATAGAACCTGTGATTCTCCGGCCGTCTGCCGGAGGATATTCCATTGTAGCCGGAGAAAGAAGATTCCGGGCAGTCAAAATGCTGGGCCTGAAAACAATCCGTGCCGTGATCATGGAACTGGATGAAGAAAAAAACTATACAGTTGCCCTCATTGAAAACATTCAGAGAGAAAATCTTGATCCTGTGGAAGAAGCCCGTGCCTACAGAATGCTTACGGAAAAATTCGGACTTAAACAGCAGGAAATAGCAGAACGTGTGGGAAAGGAGAGAGCTTCCGTTGCAAACTCAATGCGTCTTCTTGCTCTGCCGGATGATATTCTGGCAGCTCTTTCAGCAAAGGATATAAGCACAGGACATGCGAAGGTTCTCCTTTCTGCACCGGCAGAGATGCAGCGCAGTCTGTGTGCTTCCGTCATTGAAAAAGGTCTGTCGGTCAGGGCTCTGGAAGAAGAAGTCCGCCGCATGAAGGAAGAAAAAGTTCCGGCTGAAAAGAAGATCCGTCAGCCTAAAATTAAGGAAGCCCATATAAGGGAAATGGAAACAAGACTTAAAGAAGTTCTGGCAACAAAAGTTGAAATAAAACATTCAGGCAAAAAAGGAAAGATAGAGATAAGCTATTTTGATCTGGATGATTTTGACCGCATAATGGAGATCATAAGCCGGTAGTTCAGAGCCTGATCTCCTCCATTTCCACCAGGTCCGCCTCCGTATCCAGAACAGCAACAGTATATTCATAGGAGGTGAACAGGGCTCCGGGATTAATAATCCTGCTCCTGTTGGAAACATAGTTTTCAAAAAAATGAGTGTGTCCCTTTATGATGAAGTCGTATTCTCCGGAAGCCACTGTGTTCCGGAAAAAAGGCACATCGGTCCCGTGAAACATAATAATTCTTTTACCGTTCAGGGTCATAATAAGATGATCCGCAACAGGCCCAAAACCAAGCCTGCTGCTTTCCTCATTGATTCCTTCCACATCCCTGTCTTCGTTGCCAAGAACGAACCGTGAAGGGAATCCGCTGAACAGCCGGAGCATTTCAGGTGACTGAATATCTCCGGCATGAAGGATCATTTCAACTCTCCTCCTGCTGAAGACATCCAGTGCCCTGAGAGTCATATCCCGCTGATTATGTGTGTCTGCAATTATTCCCAGAAGCATTTTCTTCAGCCGGACAGATCAGCCCAGTCTTGCCCCTAAAGGAAGATCGTCGCTTACCATAATGAGTACCGGATCGGACTTTTTGTTCTTCTTTGCTGCAAGAAGCATGCCGCTGGATGTCTTTCCGAAAATTACGGCAGTCTTAAGATTTGCCACCAGAAGAATCTTTCTGTTTAAAATATCAGCCGGAGAATAAATTTTCCCTATGCCGGCAATAACTGTCCTCTTACCTGAACCGTCATCAACCTTAAGCTCCAGCAGTTTGTCTGAGCCTTCAACAGCTGCAGCCTCCACAATCTGAGCCACACGAATATCGACCTTTCCGAAATCCGAAATGTCTATCAGGCCTTCTTCCGCAGCCTTTTTCTCAGGAGCGGAAGCCTTTGCCTTTTCTTCAGGTTTGTCTGATGTCTTTTCTATTTTTGGGAAAAGAACCCCCATTTCTCCAAGAACAGTTCCCTCTGTCAGATTTGTCAGGGAATACAGAGTTTCATGTCCTGAAACCTTTTCCTGTCCGGAAAGTGCACGGATAACCACCGGGCATGTATTGAAAAGCACCGGAGAAAGAAGCACTGAAACAGAATATATGGATTCCAGAAGATTCCGGAGCACAGAACCAAGTTCAGCAGTTTTTCCTTCCTTTTCCATGGCCCATGGTTTGTAGTCATCTATATAACGGTTCATGGAACGGATGTATTCCCAGAGTTTTTCCAGACCGGCACTGGTCATGAATCTGCTGCATTCGGAGATGTATCCCTCTGCAGCAGATTCAAGTTCCGCTGCCATGGCATCCTTTCCCGCAGGAGCTGCAGGATCAAAGGCCGGTATCTTCCCTTCAAAATACTTTTCAGTCATATTAAAGGTTCGCTTTATGAGATTGCCCAGATCATTGGCCAGGTCATAGTTGACTCTGTCCGCAATAACATCTTCGCTGAAACGTGCATCATTGCCGAAAACCATTTCCCTTAAGAGAAAATATCTTATCTGATCATTACCGTATTTTTCCACCAGGGAATCAGGTGTGACAACGTTTCCAAGACTCTTGGACATTTTCGCATTGTCCATGTTCCAGTAGCCGTGAACATTCAGATGCTGATACGGTTCAATGTCTGCAGCCTTAAGCATTGTTGACCAGAAAATTCCGTGGGGTTTTACAATATCCTTGGCAATAACATGATTTACTGCAGGCCAGTACTTCTTAAATTTTTCCCCGTCAGGATATCCCAGAGCACTTACATAGTTGATGAGGGCATCGAACCATACATAGGTAACATAGTTTTTGTCAAAGGGCATGGGGATTCCCCAGGTAAGACGTGAAGCAGGTCTGGAAATACACAGGTCCTCCAGAACTCCTCCTTTCAGCATGGAAAGGACTTCCCTGCTGTATCGTTCAGGTCTTATGAAATCAGGATGTGTATTGATGTAGTCAATGAGCCAGTCCTGATATTTACTCATGCGGAAGAAATAGTTTTTTTCCTCAATAAAGACAGGTTCCCTGCCGTGATCCGGACATTTTCCGTCAACCAGTTCCTTTTCTGTCAGAAATCTTTCACATCCTACACAGTAGTATCCGCCGTAGCTTCCGAAATAAATATCCCCTTTGTCATAAACCTTCTGAAGAATGTCCTGAACAACCTTCTGGTGGCGTGGCTGGGTGGTGCGGATAAAATCATCAAAAGAGATACCGATCTTTTCCCAGGTTGACCTGAACAGACCGCTGACTCTGTCCACATGTTCCTGAGGTGTAACACCTGCGGCATCTGCAGACTGCTGAATCTTGTCTCCGTGCTCATCTGTTCCGGTAAGGAACATTGTATCATAACCCAGCATGGAATAAAAACGCTTCATAAAATCAGCCAGGACTGTGGAATAGGCATGACCTATATGAGGCTCTGCATTGACATAGTAAATAGGGGTTGTAACATAGAAAGTCTTTTCGCTCACGATTTTCTCCTGATGCTCCTTAATCGAAATCCTCTTCAGAACTGTCATCCTGACAGCGGATCCTGTCTATTACTTCTTTTTTTATGTAAAAGGAATTTCCTCTTTTTTCAATATCTGATCTGGAAATATCCAAGAATCGGTCATCATCCTTATCCTTTATTTTAAGAGTCTGTTTAAGGATATCCA
>JAZRYV010000009.1:0-1411 GCA_045600925.1 Spirochaetota bacterium | reverse complement strand
ATAAGTTCAAATGGAGAAATTATATACAGCACACAACAAAATCCCTCTGCTATCGAATACGCCGACCGGCCTGCACCTGTAAGCTGTATTAACGGCACAGCCGTACTTCGTATACCCACGGAATTTTTCACTAATGTCACTGCACAGTCACTTCGAGGTATCATGATTGTCCTTGCACTGAGTCTGATTTTGGGTCTGCTTCTCTGTTTCCTTTTCTCTCACGTAAATGCCAAACCGGTGCAGCAGCTGATTAAAAGCCAGCAGATTCCCTCCAAAGAATTCAGCAAAAATGAGCTGGTGACGTTATATAACTATATGTCCCATTCCAAAGAACAGCATTCCCTGCTTCAGGAGCAGCTCCTCAGTAACCTATTAATTCGAGCATTTTCCGACGCTACTATAAAGGATGAGGAAGTATCCTCTATTCTGGAAAATTCAGATTTTTTCCGTTCTCCTGTCCAGATAGCAATCCTTCGTTATCGAATTCCTCCAACTGACTCGGACTACCAGAGCTTATTTGTATATCCATTTAAAAACAGCCTTCCTGAAACATTTCTTATCGAACCTCTGAACCAACAGGAAATCGGGCTTGTTTTTCCCGCAGATGATGCTTCCATTTCTGTTCTCAGACAAAAGCTTATAGATATTAATAAAGAGGTTCCGGAAAGCCGGCAGATTATCTGCGGAGTAAGCCTTCCTTTTGTCGGTGCCGAAGGAATCTCCCATGCTGCCCAGCAGGCGCTTTACAGTCTCCCGGATCATAATGAGATACTGTCTGTTTTTTCTGAACAGGGCTCTGTTTTACCCAGCCATCCTGATATGCCGGAATTCAAAGATTTTCAAATTGCTCTCAGTAACTGGAATATGTCCGAAGTAAACAGGCTTCTGGGAGTATTTTCAAATGTCGTCCGGAAAGAAAATAATAGTTTTGCGCAACAGGTTTTTTATACACTTCTCGCCTTTATTAAAGATGTCGCCGCAGACAACATGATTTCAACGGATCTATTTGAGGAGTGTGCTTTTGCAAAAAGTATCTCATCTGCAGCTAATATTCTCGCTATACAAAAGTTGACGGATTATCTTTTTGAAAAGAAGATTGAAATGAAAAACCATGAAAAGGAAGTACAGGAACGGGATATCCTTAACTATATCCGTGACCATATGGATGATCCGGGTCTTTCTCCCACATACATCACCAATTTTTTCGGACGTTCTGAGCGCTCTGTGAATACACTGATCCTCAATCTGACAGGAATGAGTTTCAGTACATATCTTCTTAATCTGAGAATGCAGCGTGCAGGTGAACTTCTTCGCGAAAGCAATCAGGAAGTGATCGTCATAGCAGAACAATGTGGCCTTCCTCTTTCAACATTCTACCGAAATTTTAAGCGGTATTACGATAAGACGCCTG
>JAZRYV010000008.1:0-21168 GCA_045600925.1 Spirochaetota bacterium | reverse complement strand
CAACAGGTTTCCCTATCGCTAAGATCGCAGCCAAGCTTGCTGTAGGGCTTACTCTTGATGAAATTCCGAATGATATTACAAGAGAAACTCCTGCTTCCTTTGAACCAACCATTGACTATGTTGTTGTCAAGGCTCCAAGATGGGCTTTTGAAAAATTTGAAGGGGCAGATACGACTCTTGGCACACAGATGAAATCCGTCGGAGAGGCCATGTCAATAGGCCGTACATTCAAGGAGGCTATGCAGAAGGCTCTCAGGTCTCTGGAGATTGACAGATACGGTTTCGGTTCTGACGGAAACCTTAAGCTGGATGAAATGCTGGAAGACATGACTCCGGAACACAGAACAGCAAGGATTGAATCAGAGCTTGTTACACCGAGGGAAAGCCGTATATTCTACATTAAGGCAGCCTTTATGCAGGGATGGACTGTGGACCGTGTTCATCAGCTGACAAATATAGATTCATGGTTCCTGAACCAGCTGTATGAAATCTTCCTCGAAGAAAAAAACTTTGAGGAAAATTATCCTGAAACAGGTCTTACTGTGCCGGGAATACGCAGAATGAAGGAACTGGGCTTCTCGGACAGACAGATCGGATATATTGCCTCCAGGCAGGAAATCAACGAGCTTCACAGAAAGGGGCCTGCCTTCCAGAAGAAATATTCCCTTAAGCTGAAGGAAAAGGAAAACATAGTAAGGAAATTCCGTTTTGACAACAGTATATTCCCCGGATTTCGCCTTGTAGATACATGTGCCGGAGAGTTTGAGGCCTATACTCCCTATTATTATTCTGCCTATGATGAAGGAGACGAAGCAGAGGTTTCAGACAGAAAAAAAGTTATGATTCTTGGCGGAGGTCCAAACCGCATAGGTCAGGGTATTGAGTTCGACTACTGCTGCTGTCATGCTGCCTTTTCTCTTAAGGAAGAGAACATTGAATCCATTATGGTCAATTCCAATCCAGAAACTGTTTCCACTGACTATGATACATCGGACAGACTGTATTTTGAGCCTCTTACTCTGGAAGATATTCTCAACATCTACAGAAAGGAAAAACCATACGGAGTCATAGTTCAGTTCGGAGGGCAGACTCCTCTCCGTCTTGCAAAAGAGCTTGAGGACAATGGAGTTAATATTCTGGGGACATCCCCCGATTCCATTGACAGGGCAGAGGACAGAGAGCGTTTTGCAGCTGTAGTCCGCAGGCTGGGTCTGAATCAGCCAGAGAACGGCATTGCATATACACAGGAGGATGCTCTCAAGGTCGCCTCGGATATAGGCTATCCTGTTCTGGTCCGGCCTTCCTATGTCCTTGGAGGAAGAGCCATGGCCATCATCTACGATGAAAAGAGTCTTATTAACTATATAAAGACTGCAGTTGAGCTTTCGCCGGAGCATCCTATTCTTGTTGATGATTTTCTGGAAGATGCAGTTGAGCTGGATGTGGATGCTCTCTGTGACGGAACAGATATTTATGTGGGAGCCATTATGGAACATGTTGAAGAAGCAGGTGTCCATTCAGGGGACTCTGCATGCATGATTCCTCCTCTCTCTCTGTCAGAGGAAATGCTGAACACCATCAGACAGACCACAAAGGCTCTTGCTCTTGAGCTTAATGTCTGCGGTCTTCTGAATATTCAGTTTGCCATAAAGGACAGCAAGCTGTTCATTATTGAAGTGAATCCCAGAGCGTCCAGAACTGTTCCTTTTGTTTCCAAAACTACAGGTGTTCCTCTGGCAAAGATGGCAGTAAAGATCATGCTTGGAAAGAAGCTGAAGGAACTTAATCTGGACCGGCACAGAATCCTTCCATATATCAGTGTAAAAGAAGCAGTACTGCCTTTCAACAAGTTCCCTGGAGTAGATACTCTTCTTTCTCCTGAAATGAAATCAACAGGTGAAGTCATGGGCATTTCACATGACTTCGGTGAATCTTTCTACAAGGCGGAACTTGCTGCCGGTGACAGACTCCCTCTTTCTGGTTGTGTCTTCCTCAGCATAAACAGCAGATCCAAGGAAGAACTTCTGAATGAAGTACGCCGTCTTCATGAAAAAGGATACAGACTGGTTGGTACAGAAGGCACATCAAAATTTTATACTGAACACGGAATCCCCTGCGAGAGAGTTTTCAAGGTAAATGAAGGACGCCCAAATGTTGTGGATATGATAAAGAACGAGGAAATAAACCTCATCATCAATACACCTGCAGGGAAAACAGCCAAGGATGATGCATACTCCATAAGACAGGCTGCTGTCAGATATCATATCCCTATTATGACAACAATTCAGGCTGCCAGAGCTGCAATAAACGGGCTCCTGTTTGTAAAGAACCGTGAAGGAGTCCTTTCTGTAAAAGCCATTCAGGATTATCACAAAGAGGTTCGTTATGAATGAGTCTCAGCTCCTGAACAGCGAAGAAATCAGCAGGATTATTGACAGTGCTGCCGAAAACATTGCAGAAAAAATTGCCGATACAAACCGGTTCTGCATTGTAGGCATTCAGGGAGGAGGAGTGGAACTTGCTGCCCGCCTCCGTGAAGCCATAGAGGCTCTTACATGTACGGAAATAAAGCACGGCATTATAGATATAACATTTTACAGAGATGATCTTGCAACAAGGGGAATGCTGCCTGTCCTCCGTGAAACACATATTGATTTTAATGTTACAGGCATGCATGTGCTTCTGGTGGATGATGTGATATTTACAGGCCGAAGTGTAAAGGCTGCTCTTGAAACTGTCATGAGTTTCGGCAGACCTTCATCTGTTAAACTTTTCTGCATGGTGGACAGAGGAGGAAGGGAGCTTCCTGTACAGCCTGATTTCTGCGGTCTGACTACAGACAGGGCTGAAGTTGCGGACAGCATAAAAGTTCGTCTTAACATGGAAGACCATTCTCAGGATTCAGTTGTGCTGATTAAGGGGGAATAATTGAAGGATCTTTTTATAATAGGAGCCGGTCCTGCCGGGCTTTCAGCTTCCATATATGCAGTAAGAGCAGGTCTTGATACAGAAGTGCTGGAAAGATTTTCTCCCGGCGGACAGGTAGTGAACACCTACGAAGTAGAAAATTATCCCGGCTTTGCAGATCCTGTTCCGGGATGGCAGCTTATGTCATCGATGGAACAGCAGGCCCGCCGGCTTGGTGTGAATATCCTCAGCGGAGAAGCAGTAAAGATTGACAAGTCTGATGATGTTTTTTCTGTTACACTGGCTTCCGGTGAGGTGATTCAGTCCAGGGCAGTGATTGTGGCCTCCGGAGCTGTTTATAAAAAGCTTATGGTTCCTGGGGAGGAAGCCTTTACAGGGAAGGGAGTGTCCTACTGTGCAACATGCGACGGTGCATTTTTCCGGGACAAAGTTACGGCTGTAACAGGAGGAGGCAACACCGCTCTGGAAGAGGCTCTGTTCCTGACACAGTTTGCATCGGAAGTTGTTCTTATTCACAGAAAGGACAGTTTCCGCGGAAGCAGGATCCTTCAGGACCGGGTACTGGCATCCAGTAAAATAAGGATTATCTATGATACAGTTGTTGAAGCTGTAGAAGGTGATTCATCTGTAAAAAATCTCAGACTGAAAAATGTTAAAACCGGAGAATCTTCCGTTCTTGCTGCAGACGGAATTTTCATTTTTGTCGGGAATCAGCCTGCTACTTCCTTTATGAACCCGGAACTTCTTAACGGGGCAGGAGAGATCTCTGTAAATTCGGAGATGGAAACAGAAATTCCAGGACTTTTTGCAGCAGGTGACTGCAGAAGCAGAACGAAGAGACAGATTATAATGGCTGCCTCTGACGGTGCAGTGGCAGCTCTTAATGCCTTTGATTATCTTGCAGGGAAATAATATGAAAAAATTTACATCTGTCCTTCTGTTTTTTATTTTCTTTATTTATGCAGGCTGCAGCGGGGATAAATATAAGGAAATAAAAGACTGTTTTGCTGATATGAAGGATTCTCAGACTGAATTCATGAACAGAATCACTTCCTGTGAATCCGGACAGCAGGTTGCAGATGCCATTAAGGACAATCTGAACCGTTCCGTAAAACAGATTCAAAAGATGAAAGAGCTGGATGAAAAATTTCCGGAACTTAGACTGCTGGCTGATGAACCTGCTGAGGAATGGGTCAGAGATGAATACGATTCTCTTCAGAAACATGCGGAGAAGATGGGGACAAAAGCCGCATCTGTCATGCTTAAGTATATTGATGATCCTGCTGTAACTGAAATATTTCAGAAAATGAGTCAGTTTGGAACAGAGGAGCAGAAATAAACTTCTGCTGTTTTATAAAGCTGCAGCTGCAAAGTTCCTCAGTGCTTTACGGAGTTTCTCTTTTAATTCTTCAATGCGCAGTTTATCTACTTTAAGGTATTCCGGACTGAAATGGGTGCTGTTTATGAACAGTGCTTTTGACATGTTCAGCCTGAGTGCAGGTATTCCGCTCATTCCGTATTTTTCCATAATATAGCCCTCTGCAGGGCGGCGGCTCATAACAAAGCTGTTTTCACCTTCATATTCCTTTTCATTGAACTCATTTTTCAGAGCTGAGAGAAGAGCCCATGCAGTTTTTCCGGAACAGGTTTTTATGAGCTGATTCCCTGTTTCAACTGATGTCTGAACTGAGAACAGAGGTCTGGGACGGCCCCGGTCAGGTGCTCCGGCAGGTCCTATGGCCATAACTGTCCGGCAGTCCATAATTAGCTCAATGTTCCGGTCTGCAAGAATCTTTTCAGCCTTTCTGTGAAAAGGAAACCAGTATCTGTCAGCTGTCCCTGCAGCAGCAATCTCATCAGGGAAACATCCGGGAAGGAATACATCCTGGCCTGCAAGATCCTTTTTTTTTATGATTCCATCGATTTCATCAGGACCGGTTTGAGTCCTGGAACGGTCCGGATCTATGAAAAAATGTGATTCAGGAAAAATCAGAGTCCCGGCTGCTTCCGGTCCGAAATCGAACAGCTGATCAGCACATGTGCTGCTTTCCATAAAAAGACGTGATTCATCCATGGCGGAAATTTCCCTGAATTCCTCAGGAACATTTCTGCTGCTGTGTGGAATTATAAACAGTATTGGAAGCTCTTTTTTCAAAGGACAGGTCTTTTACCAGATCAGATTCAGAGGATTTATGATTTTACCGTGGTGCTTTATTTCAAAGTGCACATGTGGGCCTGTGGAACGTCCTGTAGAGCCTGCAAGGGCTATTGTATCATTTTTTTCTACAATATCCCCGCGTTTTGCAATGAGTTTCGAGCAGTGGGCATAGACTGTTTCGTATCCTCCATCGTGGAGAACAGTGACAGTCTGTCCGTATCCGTTCCGCCATCCGCTGAAGGATACAATTCCTTTTTTGGCTGCCTGAACAGGGAGACCGTTCTTTGCCTGAATATCAAGGCCGTTGTGGAAGGCATTCATTTTAAGAAACGGATCTTTACGGTTTCCGTACATGGAAGTATATCTTCCGTCCACCGGAGGATCAAAAATATTTTTGAAGGAATAGACAACTGCTATTTCGGAATTTACAAAAACAGGCTTTGCATCTTTGAAAAAAACAAGACGCATATCGTCATTGGAAATGAGTTTAAAAAGCCTGGGCCTGAATTCTCCGCGGATCTCTCCTCTGAAGTGAAGATCTTCTGCCATCCGACCCACTTCAAAATAACTGTCAAAGGGAAAAAGAACTCCTTTTTCCAGAGGAATTACCAGTTCAGTGCAGGTGACATCTGCCAGAGAAGTGAGAAATGGATTGGCTGCAATAACAGTATCAATGTCTATTCCGTATCTTCTGCTGATATCCCACAGGCTTTCTCCTGGTGCAGTTTTATGGATCTTTATTTTTACTCCCGGGTCATGTGGATAGTTTTTTACGAAAGCGATGTAATCATCTGCAGATGTAAAGAGAGGGTATCCGTCTACAGATATCCATGCTTTTTCATCAACTCTGATTCCCTGTTTAATAAAGATGCTGTAAATGTTCCCTGTGATCAAAACAAAGAACAGGACAGACAGAATTATGAGGGCACATGTTTTTGCCTGTCTAAGCTGATACATGGTGAACGGGAATGAAAAATTCATTATCTGTTTCCCATATCCTTTGATTTGTTTGTTGCAGCTTCAATGGCACTCATAACAGCACCTGCAAAACCTCTGTCCTCAAGAATATGTACTGCTTCGATAGTTGTTCCTCCGGGAGATGTAACTCCGTCTCTCAGTTCTATTGGATTTGAATCCTCCTTGAGAACCATTTTTGCAGCACCCAGTACTGTCTGGGCTGCAAGTGTAAGTGATTCTTTTCTTGGAAGTCCCATCTTTACAGCACCGTCTGCCATTGCCTGAATGAAGGTGAAAACATAGGCAGGACCGCTTCCTGAAACACCTGTTACTGCATCCATATACTGTTCCGGAAGAACTATGGCTGTTCCTATTTTGCAGAAGATTTCCTTTACTGCATTCAGAGTGTCTTCATCTGACGCTTCGTTTGGGGCCAGAACAGACATTCCTTCCCGGACAAGGGAAGGGGTATTTGGCATAACGCGGATGATTTTCTGATTCCGGCCAAGAACAGACTCTATACAGGCAATAGTTATTCCGGCTGCAATGGAAACAACTGTTTTTGTGCTGCAGGCCGGTTTCAGCTGATTAAGAACTTCCGGCACTGCATTTGGTTTTACAGCAATGATTATAATGTCGCATATATTTGCAAGGTCGCTGATGTTGTCTGCCCGGCTTGTTCCGTAAAGACCTGCAACCTGTTTTGCCTTTGACAGATCCTTGTCATAGATGAAAAGGTTTGAAGCAGGAAGGAATTCTGAAACACCGGAGATAATGGCTCCTCCCATGTTTCCTGTTCCTATGCAGCCGATCTTTGCAGTTTTAATGTCCATAGTTTCTGCCTCCGAAAATAAGACTGCCTACACGGATTATGGTTGCACCTTCTTCCACTGCTGTTTCAAAATCCCCTGACATTCCCATGGACAGTTCCTTAAGGGATATGCCGTATTTGAGATTGGTTTTTTCAAGTGTCTCACGTGTTCTGCGGAAAGATGTCCTTATGCTTTCAGGTGTGCCGTTAAGCGGTCCGATAGTCATAAAGCCCAGCAGGGATATGTTTTTAAGATCAAGAGCTCTTCCTGCCAGTTCAGATGCATTCTGAAAATCAGTGCCGCTTTTTGTTTCTTCTCCAGAGGAATTGATCTGGATCAGAATCTTCTGCACCTTGCCCAGCCTGAAGGCTTCCTGGTCAACTTTTTCCAGAGTGGAAAGGCTGTCAATGGAATGAATCACATCAAACAGAGAAACAGCATCTTTTGCCTTGTTGGACTGGAGATGTCCTATCATGTGAAATGCAAAATCGCCGGTGAGTGCCGGAATCTTTTCCTTTGCTTCCTGAACCCTGTTTTCCCCGAAAAGTCTTATGCCTGAATCAACGGCTTCCTGCACATATTCTGCAGGAAAGGTTTTGGATACAGAAAGGACTGTTATATCAGAAGGGTTTCTGTGAACCCTCATGGCTGCTTCTGATGCTCTGTTCCTGACGGCATTGAAATTTTCTGAAATGCTCATAGCTGTATAAGCCTCACAGCCTGTCATTATATAAAAAAAGGGCCATGACCGTCAAGGAAAAATATGTCTGTTTTTCTGCCATTAAGGACTGTAAATAAAGGTGTTTACGCAATTAAAGTGTTTAAAATAGAAAAAATATAATCATCGTTCCAGAAATGAGGCTCCCTGATGGAGAGTCACAGGAAGCAGTTTTCCTTCTTTGATGTATTTTTCTGCAAGGCTGATGATTTTTTCTGCCTGTTCAGTGGAAACAGAATATTTTGTGCTGGACTGATCTGTCCAGTGAAATGTCAGGACCAGCCAGAGCCTGTTTTCGGCTGCAGAGTTCAGGACCGGAATCAGGTTCTTTTCAAAGGCGGCTTCAATACAGTCTATGTCATAGGGATCAGTGTTTTTTGAATTTAAGCCGCCTTTGAAAAGAACAGGGTAGGATGCAGCCTGAACAAAGGTGTCCTTTACCTGACCGGAAAACAGGGGACTTTTCATCCCATAGGGCCAGGCAAAACTGGTTATTTTAAGTCCCCGTGACCGGAGAAGATCAGCTGCGGCATATACTTCCTGTGTATGGGTTTCCTTTCCGCAGAAAAGCAGCCGGGCATGAGTCATGGAGTGACATCCGATTTCATTTCCGGCTGCCTGCAGGGCAGACAGCTCACTGCTGTCCATATATGGGGCAGAGTTTTCTCCGGCTATGGCAAAAATCACTGCAGGAATTCCGGCTTCATTCAGTTTATGGATGAAAGGAATCTGGGTCCTGTTTGCATCATCGAACCGGAATGTTATCATGCCTTTTTCAAAGGGAACAGTTCTGCTGCATGCTGCGGTCATCATCAGACAGACAGTGACCAGAAAGAAAATAATGCATTTTTTCATAGAAGGTTACCTGAATTAATATCGGAAAATTTCTTTACACGATAAAGTCTCTGTATATGATTGCATGGACAATATTTTTCAGGAGATTAATTATGAACATTCTTATATTCGGCCCTAACGGCAGCGGCAAGGGAACTCAGGGTGCTGTTGTTCAGAAAAAATTCAATATCACTCACATAGAATCAGGTTCTATTTTTCGTGAAAACATTAAAAAAGGAACAGAGCTTGGCATGAAGGCTAAGGGCTACATGGACAAAGGAGATCTGGTTCCTGATGATATTACAATTCCCATGATTCTTGACCGACTGAAACAGGACGACTGCAAAGGCGGATGGCTTCTGGACGGTTTTCCAAGAAATCCGGAACAGGCAGAGGCTCTCAAGAAAGCACTTGATAAGGAAAACATTAAACTGGATTTTGTTATTGAGATTGTTCTGGACAGAGAAACTGCAAAGAACAGGATTATGGGAAGACGTCTCTGTGCACAGGACAACAATCATCCAAATAATATTTACATAGACGCAATCAAACCTGCTTCAAAGGATGGAAAGGATGTATGCCGTGTATGCGGAGGTGAACTGTCTGTCCGTTCCGATGATCAGGATGAAGCCGCAATAGGCAAGCGTCATGATATTTACTACAATAAGACATCCGGAACTCTTGCAGCTGTTCTCTTTTTTAAGGATCTGGCAGCAAAAGGCGGAATCAGGTTTATTGAGCTTGACGGAAAGCCGGGTGTAAAGGAAGTCAGTGCAGATCTGATTTCAAAACTTTAATAAGGAGCAGCCCGGTGGATAAAAGACTTAGATTAATTTTTATTTTAATGATTATTCCGGTAATAATCAATATTCTGATTTCTGCCGGGCTGTTTGCTGCTTACGGATATGTTCCGGAATCAATGGGCTATGCCATGGGAACGGTTCTGACTTTTATACTGTCTGCTTTCTGGCTGGTGCAGTCAAAGAGGATTTCACGAAAAGATACAGGTGCTGTGTCTGCCATCAGGACAGTGGCTGTAGGCTTTGCTCTTAAACTGGTTCTGCTGATTATATTTCTTGTGGCATGTGTAAAGAATGTGCCTGTAAATGTCTGGTATTTTGCCATAGCCTTTGGTACAGGAATTGTTTTTTCCCTGATTGCGGAAATGATTCTGTATTTTTCCGTATCAGCAAAGATCCGCATGAACAGATTCCGTTCATAAAGGTTTCTGCTTCAGCTTTTCCTGCATGTACCAGGAAAAGGTTTCCAGGATTATTTCCGTATTGTTTTTTGATGCATGCCATCCAAGATCCTTTTCTGCGGCTGAGCAGTCTGTTATTTTCCCATATCTCAGGAACTGATGATGTTCATCTGTAAAGAGTTTTGCCCCCCACAGTTTCATAAGCAGATGTCTGACGGCTGTCTCTGTCTTTCCGGAAAGGATGGTTTTAAAGGACAGCCTTCCGGTATTCAGAAGAGCCCTGATTTCCTCCTTCCTTGCCGGAACTTTTTCTGAGCCTATACTGTAGGTTTTTCCTGCTGCAGCCGGAGCTTTCCATGCCTTAAGGAGAAAATCCACTGCATCATCAATATGAAGAAGCTGATATCTTGTTTCGCCGTAATCGTATATGTAGAAGCGGTTTTCCATTCCCATTCCTGCAGCCATATACATGCATGCAAGTGTGGCCGGATCCTTTGTTCCCGGGGACATTATGGCTGCAGGTCTGATTACTGTTACAGTCATTCTTCTGCTGCCGCAGAACTGTCTGCATAAAGCCTCGGCTTTAAGTTTATCCCTTCCGTAGGCTGTAACAGGAATCTCGGCCTGACTGCTGTGCAGCATTCTGAAAGGATTTCTGCCTCCGCATACAGAATGGGTGGACAGAAAGATAAATCTGGAAACTCCGGCCGCTGATGCTGCGGCAAGCAGGTTTTCCGTCCCCTTAATATTCACTTTTTTCATGTATCTGCGGCCGGCTGCCCCGGGACGCTTTATATCCATGCAGTGGAAAACTGTATCCACTCCGTTCAGAACCTGTTTAAGCTGTGCAGGAGAAAGAAGATTTCCGAAGAAAAATTCGACATCAGGATCCTGATCTCTGCGTTTAAACCAGTCGTAACAGCGGATCTCCTGCCCCTCCGTTTTCAGGCGGAGCAGAAGATTCTTTCCAACAAAAGTGGAAGGGCCTGTGAGAAGAATCATTCCAGTTTGTCTATGAATTCGATCAGATCTTTTTTATATCTTTCACGGAATCTGGTCGGCATGTTTGTATAGTGTTCCTTCATGCGTGTGGTGATTTCTTTTTTCTGTGTGATAAAATCCTTCTCTGCCTGCATTTCAACGGCCTGCTGTTTTTCAGCATCTTCTTTGCTTTTTGCCCCAAGATCGATAATCTGTTTATTCAGTGTGTTCTGATACAGACCGGAAGATTCCGGAACCTGAGTGTATCCAAGGCATACTGCCCATTCATTGAGAGTAGGAGCATCTCCAAGAAATGAGCCGAAGACTCTGGAAGCTGCTTCTCCGTCTGCATAAAAGGTGATTACCATGTCCTTGATGTGTCCGTTGAGTCCGTTGTCCTTAAGGGAATATTCCATTGTTATGAAGTCCTGTGATGGAACCGGATTTTCCCATTCATAAGAGATTGTGCCTAAAAGCCCTTCTTCTTTCAGCTTTGAAGGATCATCTGCGAAAATAAAAAGTTCAAATTCACCTGAGTCAATGGTTACGCTGTACTGATGTTCAAGCAGTTTCATGACCATTGGTATATTTACTGACTTTATATCTTCAAGAGCCTTTTCTGAATCAATACCGCGGTGTTCCAGCTTTATTTTCTGAAAAGTAAAGTTCCTTCCGTGAATAACTTCATAATTCTTCAGATATCTGCTGCTGCACCCTGCAGAACATAATAAGATGATTGCAAAAAATATAAACAGTTTTTTCATTTTTTCTCCGTTTCTCAGGGCTGAATCAGATCGGTCAGTGAAAGGTCATCTTTGTTCAGAACCATAATCTGACGGTCTTCCCTGTTAATGTAAATGTATTTATCATAAAAGCTTATAAATGTGTTTTCATTAATTTTTTCTGATGATCTGGCTGTACGCTTAAGATTTTTGTCAAATTTTGCCAGATAATAACTGCCGTCTTCCACAGTGACGGCGTAGACTGATTCGTCTCTCACTTCAATGAAACTTCTCCAGAAAATGTCATCTGTTCCGGTTTTTTCCTCTTTCAGTGTATCACGGTTGATGAGAGTAAGTCTGTGGCCTGCGGTATGGGATCCGTTATGTGTGACTACCACAACACCTCCCGAGAAAACATCATATCTTCTGCCGCAGATATTGGTGACTTCGGACCGGAACAGAACTTTTTTTGTGGCAGGATCTATCATCACCATTTCATTGTTGTAATGGCCTCCGTCCAGATATTCCTTGATTTTAAGGTAGTAGAGCCTGTTGGCAAAAATATTTTTGTCAGGCATTTCTTCACGGATCTGATCCTCACGTCTGTTAAGTTCATCTTCCTTCTGTTTCAGCTTCTCTGCCTGTTCCTGCAGCTTCTCAGCAGCCTGTTCAGGGGCCTTTTTTATTTCTTCCTTAAGTTCATCTTTTCTGATGTCTGCTTCTTCCTGTTTCAGATCCTTTTCTTTCTCGGAGAGCTGTTCCTCTTTCTTTTCTGTATCAGCCTTTTCTTTTTCCAGCTGTTCCTTTTTCTTTTCAGCGGCCTGTTCTTCTTTTTCTATTTTGAGTCTGTCCTTTTCCAGATCCTGTTCATCTTTTTTAATCTGTTCCTCTGCTTTCTTTTTCTCTTCAGGATCTTTTATGTTTTCAGCTTCTTTTTTCTTTGTTTCAATTGCCTGCTGCTTTTTTTCAGCTTCCTGTTTTTTCTTTTCTGTTTGTTTTTTTTCTCTGTTCAGTTTCGCTTCTTTTCTGTTAAGTTCCTGTTTTTCTTTCTGGATGTCTTTCTTTTCCTGAGCAATGGTTTCCTTTTTCATGTCAGACATCTGTTTTCGTTCTTTAAGAAGATCTTCCTGCCGGGCTGCTTCTCTGGTGTCTCTGCTGTCTATGGCAAAGAGATCGATTTTTTTGTCGGAAAGTGGAATCATGACTGCAGTATTTCCTGGCCACATTTTGTAGTCTGTATCAAGACCTGCATTCTCGCCGTTGATGTATTCCATGGCTTTTGCTGTGTATTTTGATGAAAAATAATCAGTATCTCCCCTGTGAACAGCATTGTAGTAGGTCAGGAAAACTGCGATGGATCCGGCAGATGCTCTGTCGTATCCGTACATGTCTGAAAGGTAGCCTGTGAGCATATTCCTGATGTGTTTAACATGGGTTACATTTGCTTCTTTTCCTATGAAGAAGATATCAGTTGAAAATTTGTCCTCTTCCCCGGACATGAGTCTTATTACCGAGTATCTGTTCAGATAATTTCCCTGAGCTGCTGAACCTGATTCCTTAACAGCACGGCTGAGATTTGTTCCTATGCGTATAACCTCGGCTTTTGGATCTGCTTTTACTTTCCCCGAGTTTTCCCTGTTGTGGAATTCAACAGCTTCGGTTTTAATTTCATCTACATTGACATCCAGTGCCATGAGACCGGATGTGCATATGGAGATCATAATGGTTAATACAAGTATTCTGATATGCATGCTCATAATAATACCTTTTCAGTTTATTTTACATTACCTTATTTTATAAACTGGAAATATACAGGCAAGCAAAAAAAAGGGTAAATTCTGCATTAGGTCATGTCATGGATTGTATAAAATTTCTGCTTAAACAGGTTCCTGGAGCAGAAAAAATAGAAAACCATACAGGAAGTGTGGACAGTGAATGATTCCGGCAGGTGTGAAGACTGTTCATACAGTCTGTGTTTACTGAATTTTATAAAAACAGTTACTGTTTTATTTTGAAATGATTTTCTTCAATGCGCTTAAGCTCTTTCTTTACTCTGTCATTCAGTGGAGAATCCTTAAAGTATCTGTCACCGGCATCTGCCTTTTTCAGAAACAGTCTGTAGATGTCCCGGGCTCTTTCTATGTCCCGGAGTTCCCTGTCCTGCTCAAATACCTTTCCTATCCAGAAAAGGGCATCATCTGAAGATTCAGTGTCACTGTACCTGGTGCTTATGGATGCGAAGGAGGCCAGGGCATCGTGTCCTCTGCCGATTTTAAGACACAGAATCCCTGCCTGGAGCAGAGCGTCATCAGCCAGATCGTGACCAGGAAAGGTATAGGCTGTTGTCTGAAAGCAGGTTATTGCACCGGGGAAATTTTCCTGAGCCCTGAGGCAGCATGCAGTTTCGTACATGGCTGCAGGGTATTCTCCCGAATCTTCGCTGATTCCGCTCAGTTCCTGCATTGCCATTTCATATTTCCCGCGTTTCATGCAGATTTTTGCGAGCCGTATTCTTGCAGTATCGGAATACGCTCCGTCAGGAGATGAATCCAGCAGCTTCCTGAAGATCTTTTCTGCGTTTTCATAGTTTTCGCTGTTGTACATGTCCAGACCGGTCTTAAGAAGAACCGCATCTCTGTCCGGGGCCTGGGTTTCTGCAGCCGCGGAGGGGACCTGTTCAGCCTGCTTCACTTCCTGTTTAGTCTTTGCAGGGGGATCCTTCAGTTTCATGAGCTCATTTATGATTTTTTCTGTTTTCCGGTAATCCCTGGTCTGGGCGGAAAGATCTGTCCCTGTTATGAAAAGGGCTGCGGCAGCACAGGCCGAAAGAATTTTTGTTCCTGCAGAAAGTTTAATCATCTATGATACCTGAATAATTTTTTACAGGCTTAAGACTGTCCCCGGATCTGTCCGGAGCTGCACCGGAATCAGGTACAGGCAGGGGCTTCAGGGAAGAGGACAGTGCAGGATAAGATTCTGTTTCTGACTTTACCGGCTCCGGTGCAGGCACAGAGGGTTCTTTGCGGATTGCTGCATCATCAGCATATCCTCCTTCCACAGGCTCCATGTGAGGAGACATTTCAGGAATATGAGACGGCCTGTCGTATATGTCGTCCAGCACAGAGTTTTCATATTCCATGGTCAGTGCTTCCCTGGCCGGCATGATGATTTTCCCTGGTCTGTTCTGTTCCTCTGCCAGAATGTCTGAATCAGGCACAAGGTCCATGTCTCCTCCTGGAATTTCCCTCTTAAGTTCAAATTCAAACACGTCATTCACATGCTCTGCAAGAGGCGGAAGCTTTATTTGTGCTGAATCCTTTCCCATTGAAATACCGATCAGCAGACTTCCCAGAACAAGGACTCCAAGCAGGGCATAATAAAACTGTTTTATTATCTTTGCCTGTTTCGGTGAAATGCTTCCAAACAGTCTGTTTATTAAACTGGAAACAGTGTATTTTATGTTCTTGATGGTTTTTGAAATATTCATAGGCCTTCCGGAAAATCAGAGGTTTTCTCTGCTTATTATGAAAACAATCCTGCATTCTCTCAGCGCAGAAAGAGTGGCCGGATCACTGAAAAGTTTTCTTACATCTTTTTCTGAAAGGACAGGACAGCCTCTGTTGTCATCAACCGCATTGACATAAAGGGGATGAAGTCCTGTCCTTCTGCAGGCCGATGCCTCTTTTTCGCTGTATACATATTTCACCATTCCGTATTTTACTGCATCCGGTCCGTTTACATGGGAACTGTTGAAAATTTCCAGACCGTTTTTATTGTAGATGACAGGCAGCAGCATCTGTTTCATTTTAAAGCCTCTGGCATCCACAATCAGACCTGTATATTTTGTTGAAGTATGAATATCTGTTCTTGAAGGGAAATCACGGCATGGAAAAATCACAGGCAGAGCCTGTATCAGATCTCCAAGAGGGAGCATGATTCTGCATACGGACGAATCAAAGCTTCCGGGATATTCATCTGTCCTGGCATTCATTATGGCATCCGAAAGTCCGTTTCTGACATCTGCTCTGTTCTCCATCAGACTTTCTATTGTATCGTCCTGAGTTACCTGAATTTTTTTCAGAATGGCAATCAGTTTTTCTGATGCAGTCTCACGGGCTCCTGCATATGCATTTCTTCTGGCTTCGTTCAGAGAACTGCGTCCTCCGGTATAAATATTTACAGGATGTCCCTGGCTGTCTATCTGAATGAATGCTGTTCCTTCTGCTGTAACCATATTTCTGTTCCAGTCCACACCTGATCCGGTCATTTCATAGGAAAAGACCTGAGGTGCGGTGCACAGAACAGCCGGAACCGAAAGAAGAAGAAAGATTTTTTTTAAAGTATGTTTCATAACCGCAGTCTGAGAAAATTCAGTTCTTTAAAAAGTACACTTTTTTCTGAATATCGGCATGAAAAGCATTTATTTTCAGCAATTATTCTTTCCTGATTTAATGGCGGATGAAGACTTTTTAAGCAGCGGAATCAGGTGTCCGGCTGCCCTGTACAGATCTGCAAGAATGATTTCTGATGCCTTCTCCGGATCCTGATTCCTTCGTTCAGCAAAGAAGAGTGTTTTCCGCAGGAAGGAATCTGTAAGGCTTCTGATGCCTTCTTTTTCCAGAAAATCTTCTGCTTTTCTGAGACGGAGTGCTGCTGGTCCTTCAGGTCTGTTTTTAAGAAGGTGTTCAAGAGCAGCTGCTGCCTGATTCAGGTCAGATGAAAGCTTTTTCATATCTGCATGGGATCCGGCTGACAGCAGATCTTCCAGAATACTGCCCGGAGTTTTTTTTATTTCAGGCAGCTCAGGACACAGATCTGCCAGTGTGGATTCTCTTACGCCATGAATCCTGGCTCCTCCCTCTGTTGCATTTATGGTTGTGAAGGGAGCTGTATCTGCTGCATCCTGAAACCACATCCGGTAAAGATCCAGGACGAAATCAGTAAGTACGGTTCCTGAACCGCCCCAGGCTTTTACCTGCTTCATCTTCCGTTTCCGGATTACTGCCTGATTTATGGTGTCCAGATTTTTCAGTCTGGTGCATGAAGGCAGCCAGTCATCGTTGTGGTGTGTGCCTGCACAGTGGATTTCTCTTCCTGTATAGGCAAGATCCTGGCCTGTGAGAATAACCGGATCACATCCCATATTAAGAAGCAGATCAAAGGCACTTGTTGCTACTGATCCTCCGCTCTGAATGTCTCCGGAGGGTTCCATTCTGGCCTCCAGCCAGTCCATGACAGGTGTTGTTTCCCGGCGGGATCTGCCTTTTGAATCTGTAAAATATTTTGCAGTAGAGCTTACAGCACAGGGTAATGCTGCATCACGGAGTATTGCCGGACTGCTTACCATATCGGCCACCAGCAGTGTTTTCCCTCCGGTTCCCAGAAAATGTTTAACACTGTGCTTCTGGGCATCAAGTGTCATGACTATGTGTGGCTGTATGCCGCATTTAAGGCAGACTTTATAGGATGTATCCACGCACAGAATAACCGCTTTTTTCTCCAGATCCTTAAGAAGCCTGACATTTTTCCTCAGGGATGGACCGGCGGATACAATGATGCCCGGAATGCCACGGAATTTCCCGAACAGTCTGGATACAGGAAAGGCTCTGCTGTATGCAGGAAGGTTGGCAAAGATATTGTCTGTCCATCTTTCCTGAAATTCAAATCTGGTCAGCATGTCGCTTACTCTGGAGGAGATCTGTTCTTTAATAAGTCCGGATTTTTCTCTGTAAAAAACCGGATCTGTCTGAACGGAAGGCCGGTGTTCAAAGGAGGTGATTCCTCTGAACATGGTAATATCAAAATTTTCAAAGAAAGTCATAATATCTTCGTCTGAAAGAAGAACAGTTATGCCGGAAAGGTTTTCCGGGCAGTGAAGCACTGCCAGATCATAAACTTCCCGGTTCTTTTCCAGAACCAGAATTTCAGCATCAGGAAATTTTTTCTTAAGGGCCGCAGCATGATATCCCAGTCCAAGACCGGAAACAAGTATGACCGAAGCACGTCCTCTGCTGAAAAGATCTGCAGCCTTTGCCGCTTCCCCGGCAGGATCAAAAGCAGAGTGAAGCCGTATGGTCCTGCCGTTTTCCTCAAGAATCATAGACGGGGCACCCTGTCTGGATTTAATAACGCTGTACTTTCCCAATTTTTTCTCCTGTCTGCAGAAGATACTCCGTGTTTTTGTGCGTCAATTCTATTTATGGCTGCCAGATGGTTTTTCACCGGAGAAAGTCAGCTGTACTTTTTCTTTTTCCAGAAGAGCGAAAAAATTTCTGGTCTGGCTGTCCATGCGTATATTCCTGTTCAGTGTGCATTTCTCCACGCAGGAATTTTTTACTATTCTTGAATAGCAGCGTATATTTTCAAAGTCAGGACTTGTTATGTTTATGGAACAGGAACGTATCATCTTTTCATCAAGAAAATCAAGTACCTCTGCAGCAGATTCATCTGTCAGTTCCCCTTCTATGACTGCAGTATCTCCTGTTCTGCTTATTCTGCACAGAGCTTTTCCCTGTCTGCCGGAAATTTCTGCGGTTTCAGAAGCAGAACCGTTTCCGGAAAAGAAAAGACCAGTCCATCCTGCAGCCATGGTCATCATAATAACAGCTGCCTGAATCTTCCTTTTTTTTCTAATGCTGCCTGATGACACCGGCATAAGGGCCGTAATCCCTGATATGAGAGGAAAAATCATCAGCAGAAAAGCAGCCCTTCCCTGAACACGGAAGTGTCCAGGAATCTCTGACAGCATTCCAGCAGTCCATGAAATCAGCTCATACAGCCAGTCAGTCAGCATGCATGGAAGTCTTCCTGCCTGATCCGAAAGACAGGACACAAAAAAAGAAAAAAGGGACAGCGGCATAAAAAGGCTTATCTCCGGTACAATAACAAGATTCCCTGCAAGACCTGTATAGTTTATTTCTCCCAGGACAGCAAGAATTACAGGTGCGGAAAGAATCTGCACAGAGGCAGTAACAGCCAGGGAACTGCCGGGAAAACCGGGCAGGAATGCAAAGATCTGTTTCATCCGTCCGGCAAAAATCAGCAGTGCAGCAGCTGCACCGAAACTCAGCTGAAATCCCAGACTGTAAAGATCCCATGGAGAAATCAGCAGAATAACAGTTCCTGCCCAGAACAGAATGTTAAAGGAATTGTGTTCTCTGTACAGAAGTCTCTGAATAAAAAAGAAACCGAACATCAGTACTGCTCTGAACAGGGAAACAGGAATTCCGGCAATGAACAGATAGCATGTTATAAGAATCAGGCTGAGAGCCCTTCCTGCAGAAGCTGGTATAAGCAGCAGGGAAACTGTCAGCAGAGGCAGCCCTCCTATTATCCCGACATGAAGGCCGCTGGCAGCCAGCACATGGGAAGTGCCTGATCTCCGGAAATCATTGAGTATTTTTTTACTCATGGATGTTTTATCGCTGAAATAAAGTCCGCGGATCAGGGCCGCGGTTTCCGGAGCGAAGGATCCGGTGATTATTTTTTCAGCCTTCTGTCTTATGAGCTCCGCAGGTCCGGGACTTCCTTTCTTTTCCATGAAACAGTTCTTTTCTGTTAGCAGGACAGTACAGCCGGTTCCCTGCCGCAGAAGCTGTTTTGTAAAAACATCCGGATTTTTCCTGTCAGTCTGTTTTACTGCTGCGCTGATGATAATTCTGTCTCCCGGGGAAAGTTCCAGCGGAGGAAGAGCTGTGGCCTGTATAAGGATTCTTTCAGTGTCTTTAAAACTTTCGATTATACAGGCCTGGCTGTATCTGTTCTTTTTCACTGAGACAACAGATCCTCTGAATGTGTCAGGCAGGCCGGAATCCCCCCGGTACATGGAACAGAAGGTCCTGGCGGCTCCTGTCCCTGCAAGTATCAGCAGCATGATCATGGCCGGAAGCCTGCGTTCTGCTGTCATGGAATTAAGGCCTGCAGGGGTAAAAATAAAAAGCAGGCTTCCGGTTATAAGCACTGCAGAAATAATGACTGATGACGGTGAGCCGAAATACAGCCCGTTGATCAGAAGGTTTGAACCGGCTGTTCCTGCGAAGAAGCACAGTGACGGTACAAGAATATGTTTTTTCATTTCAGATCCCTCTGAAAGGAATACGTTTTTCAGGGGCTGATTTTTAAAAAAATCTGTGAAATTTTTCTGTTTTTTTGGAAAAAAGTGAAAAATCTGCAGATATGCAGATTTTTCTGTATTCTTAAGTGAGGATCTGCTGTCTTTGCAGATGAAAATTTCTGCTGTGTCTGGGGACACAGCAGAAAAACGTGCTACTGTATATCCATCGGATTTTTGAGAACCTGTGCATTGGCGGGAACACTGAATTCAAAATGGTTCTTCATTACAGAACCTGTCTCAATACCGCTTATGGAAAACCGCTGAATGCTTCCTTTTTTGTCCTTAATAACAAGACGTTTCAGAAAGAATGTGCTGTCCAGTGAAAGAACAGCTTCCGGGTAAAAGGCATCATCCTTTTTCAGCTTTACAGTATATCCGTCTCCGTCCTGAGTGACTATCCCTGTATAACCATAGAGAAGGGAAGCCAGCCCTCCGGAGGTTTTGTCCGAAAGCGTCTGTATGCCAACAACATTGCTGCTCTGGCTGTATATCCACAGTTTTTTCCCGTTGCATACGATTATTTTACCGGAGGGATTTGTGAATTTCAGATAGAATTTCCCCGGCATGTATTTAAAGGAACCGGTACACTGAACATCATCATTCATGGTCCAGGATATAACCCCGGAGACCGGTTCCTGAATGTTCATTCTGGCTCTGAATTTTGCCATGGCCTCATCTGCAGTCATTGAAAATAACGGTGCTGCAGCAGTAAAAGCCAGTAAAACCGATATGAATAATATTTTTAATTTCATAAAATCCTGCTTTTCCTGAAATTTATTCATGGAATAATATATATTCCAGCAGTCAAGCTGATTTCGGGAACATCTTTTTTTTGATAAAAAATGGTTGCTAAATAAACATAATATTAAAAAATTCGGATATGCTGACAGACAGTTTTAACAGACATCATAATTATCTGCGAGTGTCCGTAACCGACAGGTGCAATCTTCGCTGCATATACTGCATGCCTGAGGAGGGACTGCAGTGTATCCCTCACGATGCAATTCTCCGGAACGAGGAGATTGTCAGACTGATTAAAATTTTTGTGGAAATGGGAATAAACAAAATCCGGTTTACAGGAGGTGAGCCTTTTGTCCGCAAGGGCTTCGCTGACATTCTCCGTCAGACCAGAGCCCTGTCCCCTGATCTGGAACTGGCTGTGACTACAAATGCTGTTCTTCTGGATGATTACCTTCCTGTACTTCAGAAATACGGTGTATCAAGACTTAACATAAGCCTTGATACACTTTCACAGGAAAGATTCAGATTTCTTACAAGAAGGGATTCCTTCCGGGAAGTACTGAAGAATATTGATGCTGCTCTTTCCTGCAGGTTTTTCAATGTTAAGCTTAATGCTGTCCTGTTCGAGGAAACAATAAGTGAACTTGATGCTTTCCTTGAATTCTGCTGCGGCAGGGATCTGACTCTCCGTTTCATTGAACGGATGCCTTTTTCCGAGGCAGACAGAGCCGCCGGTTTTACATCTTCAGACCTTCTTCTGGAAAAGCTGTCAGAAAAAGGGACACTTGTCCGGACAGAGGACCTGGATACCAGTGTGTCCAGGAACTATAATCTTGAAATGAAAGACGGCCGGACTGTAAAGCTGGGGATCATTCCTCCGATGTCCCACAAGTTCTGCAGCGTATGCAACAGACTTCGGCTCACTGCTGACGGTCTTATGAAAACCTGTCTTCTTTCTTCAGCAGAGTATAATCTCAAGGATGCTCTCCGCAGCGGAGAGAAG
>JAZRYV010000007.1:0-5353 GCA_045600925.1 Spirochaetota bacterium | reverse complement strand
GTTCAGATTGTGCGCATCGTGATAGAAGGTGTTCGCCTCGTCTCCGGACTTGATCACGCCCGTGAGACCATGCACCGCCATATTCATGAGGCAGAGCTGGGCATTGTATTCCACCTTTTCCTGCCCATAGAAGGTCATGGCGCTGTTGGCATTCATACCGGCGGCATTGACAAAATCTCCGGACTGGATGAACATACCCCCGCTGCCGCAGGCCGGGTCCAGCAGGACGCCCGTAGTCGGCTCGATGATGTTGACAATCATTTTTACCAGAGACTTCGGTGTGAAGAACACGCCGTCGTCGGAGGCAATATTTTTAGCGAATTTATTGAGGAAATACTCATAGATGCGGCCGATGATGTCGCCGCCCACATCGTCCAAAGCGCTATTATTGAAAATGCGGAGAAGCTCTGCCAGAAGCTCATCGCTGAACATGGTGTAGTCCTTCGGCAGAACGCCGGTCAGCTGCTCGCTCTGTTCTTCCACCAGCTGCATGGCATTATTCACCACTTCGCCAAGGCTGTTCATTGTGTGACCATCTTTGTTTTTCAGCCCGGCAGAAGCGATATCGGCGGGAAGATTTACCAGATAATCATACTGTGCTTCCTTTGGCAGATACAGGGCGCTCTTTGCCGCAAAGTCACTTGCTTCCACTGGCATCACTCGACCGCCCCGGGAAGGACGGCCTTTCAGAATTTCGGCTTCCACCAGTTTGAACCGGCTGTAGGCATAGCGCAAAAAGATGAGCCCCAGCACCGGCATACAGTACTGGTTGGAGGTCAGCTTGGAGCCGGAACGGAGCAGATCTGCCGATTCCCACAATTCACTTTCTAATTTGCGGATATTTATCATTTCACTTTACCTGTACCTGAAGGTTTTGCAAATTACAGGCTTAATGTAATAAAAAGACAAGCACTATTTCGTAATGAAAGACAGTTCTCTCCTGAACAGAGCAGATCCCGGGCAGGCATAAAAAAAGGCTGCCTGCAGGCAGCCTTTTCAGCTTCAGTAAAAAAGGTCTATTTTAAACCGGCCTCTTCCACGATTTTACGGAATGCATTCATATCTACAACAGCAATTTCTGCCAGCATCTTGCGGTTAAGCTGAATATCGTTCTTCTTGAGAGCAGATATCAGTTTGCTGTAAGATGTGTTGCAGAGTTTTGCTGCAGCACTGATACGTACGATCCAAAGAGAACGCATATCTCTCTTTTTTCTCTTACGATCCTTGTATGAATTCTGTAAAGCTCTGCGTCTTGCATCCTTTGCTGTTCTGTACAGCTTGCTGCGGGCGCCGTAAAATCCTTTTGTGTCCTTCAGTATGCGCTTTGCACGTTTATGATGGACAAGTCCTGTAGTTGCTCTTGCCATAACAGGTTTTCCTCACTTTGTTTGTGATTAAGACAGAGTTACGGAGGGTGTCAGCCTCTTTCTTTCCCGGAACTCATATCCTTTATATTAAAAACATAAGTTTTTACAAAAACTGATTAAGCATAGGGTAAAAGATTTTTTACTCTTGCTGTTTCACTTTCTCCAAGAACAGCTGTTCCTCTGAGATTTCTTTTTCTCTTAGTAGTCTTGGAAGAAAGGAGATGACTCTTGAATCCCTTTGCACAGACAACCTTACCGTTCTTTGTAATACGGAATCTTTTCTTTGCTGCGGAATTAGATTTAAGCTTTGGCATAGTATTCTCCTTCTTAATATGGAAACCGAATTATTCTTCTTCTTTTTCCTGTTTTTTGGGTCTGCTTCCGGATTTTGGAGCAACAACCATTGTAATATTTCTTCCTTCCTGAGCAGGTTCCTTTTCTACAGAAACCTCATCAGAAAGATATTCTCTGATTTTGTTCATAACCTCAAAGCCAAGATCCGGATGAACCATTTCACGCCCCCTGAACATGAGTGTGAACTTTACCTTGTCTCCGTCAGCAAGAAACTCCCTGGCATGTTTAGCCTTGTGTTCAAAATCATGGGAATCAATAGAAGGTCTCATTTTTATTTCCTTAACATGAATGACCTTCTGTTTTTTCTTTGCATCTCTGGCTTTTTTTGTCTGTTCAAACCTGAACTTGCTGTAATCAGCAATTTTTACAACAGGCATATCCTGACTCTGGGATATTTCCACAAGATCCAGTCCATGTTCCCTTGCTGCTTCAAGCGCTTCCTGAAGAGATACAATCTTTGCTTCACCATCTCCTACAAGACGGACTTTTTCTGCAGTGATTTCTTCATTTATTCTGGATTCTTCCAGTTTTTCTTTTTCAGGTTTTTTTCCTTTTTTTACAGGCAATATTATACTCCAGATTATTATTTAAAGCCAAAAAGACAGGATATATGAATTTTTAGCAACTAAATTTCCTGTTCTTTGCTTTTTTTATATCTGTTTTCTGGTTTTAACATCTTCCTTTATGAGAGCAATGAAATCATCCACCTTCATGGTAACTGATTCCTTTTCTCCTCTTCTGCGGACAGAAAGAGTGTTCTCTTCCATTTCCTTTTTGCCGGCTACAGCAATGTACGGAACCTTTTTGGAAATTGCTTCACGAATCTTGTATCCTATGGATTCGCTTCTGGTGTCAATTTCCGGTCTCAGTTCTTCTGCCAGGAACCGGTCTCTCAGCTGTTCAACATATGAGGACTGCTCTTCAGAAACAGAAGCCATAATTACCTGAACCGGAGAGAGCCATACAGGGAATTTTCCGCTGTAGTGTTCAATAAGGATACCGATGAATCTTTCCATGGATCCGAGAAGTGCTCTGTGAATCATAATCGGTCTGTGTTTAAGGCCGTCAGAACCGACATAATTTATGTCAAATCTTTCCGGAAGATTGAAGTCAACCTGAATTGTACTGCACTGCCATTCACGGCCGATGGCATCCTTGATTTTGATGTCAATCTTAGGTCCGTAGAAAACTCCTTCACCAGGATCGATTTTATACTCAATGCTGTTCTTTTCGAGAGCAAGTCTCAGAGCTTCTGTTGCAATCTCCCAGTTGCTGTCTGTCCCTACAGATTTTTCAGGACGTGTGGACAAATAGACATTCATGTCCTTAAAGCCGAAAATTCCGAGAATCTCAACAGTAAATTCCAGAACTTTCCTGATTTCATCTTCAATCTGGTCTTCACGGCAGAAAATATGGGCATCATCCTGCGTAAAACCTCTTACCCTGGTAAGACCGTGGAGAACACCTGAACGTTCATATCTGTAGACCGTTCCCATTTCAAAGGCTCTTACAGGAAGATCCCTGTAGCTCTTCATGGAACTGTTGAAAATCTGAATCTGGGACGGACAGTTCATTGGTTTAATGTAATAGTCCTGACCGTCAATCTGGATCGGAGCATACATGTTTTCACTGTAGAAGCCCAGATGACCGGATGTTTCATAAAGAACAGATCTGGCGATGTGGGGAACAGTATAGAGCTTGTATCCTCTCTTTAAATGTTCACCTGTTTCAAACTTGTCGATTATAAAACGGAGAATGGCTCCGTTTGGATGCCACAGAGGAAGACCGGCCCCTACATTGGGACTGAAGGAGAACATATCCAGCTCCTTTCCAAGCTTTCTGTGGTCTCTCTTTTTTGCCTCTTCCAGCATTTCCAGGTGTTTTTTCAGTTCCTTTGCATCCGGGAAGGAAACACCGTAGATACGCTGAAGCATCTTGTTCTTCTCATCCCCTCTCCAGTATGCACCTGCAATATTCAGAAGTTTAAATGCTTTAATAAAGGAAGTATTGGGAACATGAGGACCTCTGCAGAGATCTGCATATTCACCCTGCTCGTAAACGGAAACTTCGTTTTCTTCCATTTCACTGAGCATTTCGACCTTGTAGGTCTCTCCTCTTGCAGAAAAAAATTCAAGAGCTTCGGTTCTGGACATGGTTCTGCGGGTAATATCAAGCTTTTCCCCGGTAATTTTACCCATTTCTTCTTCTATTTTAAGAAGATCTTCCGGAGTAAAGGGAGTATCAATATCTATATCATAATAAAAACCTGTATCTACTGCAGGTCCTATGGCAAATTTTGCAGACGGGAACAGTCTCTTTACAGCCTGAGCCATAAGATGGGCCGTTGAGTGCCAGAAGATTTCCTTTCCTTCCGGATCTTTAGCTGTAAGAATTTTAACCTGTGTATCCTTTTCTATAGGAAATGAAAGATCCACAGCTTTGCCGTCTGCCATGCCTGCAATGGCTGCATTCTGAAGACCTTTGCTGATGAGACCGGCTGCTTCAAAAACCGTTGTTCCCGCATCCGCCTGCAGTTCAGCTGAATCCGGGAGAATAATTTTAATTTTACTGTTCATTGAAATTTCCGGGAAAGTTTTATTATTGGGCGATGCTGGAATCGAACCAGTGACCTCCTGCATGTCGAGCAGGCGCTCTAACCATCTGAGCTAATCGCCCATATTTGCCTGTAAGGTGTTTTCAGCACTGCTGATTGTCAAGATTTTTTTCAGCAATATTCCCGGGCATTAAAGAACGTGCTTTAACAGACAAATTCCGCTTATTTCCCGTGTTTCTGTCCGATTCCAAGCAGATTAAGAGCTGCGGAAACAGCTGCATCCCGGATCTCCTGAATGGATTCCTTTCTGGAAAAATCAAACCAGTATGTGATCCATGTCTGCATTCCAAGCAGAAACAGAGTCATCCAGGAGGATTTTACAGAAACAGAACGTTTTTCTTTTTCAAAGATCTGTTCTATTGTTTCCTTAAGGAGCAGATAATGTTTTTTCCATTTTTCCCTTATGTCTATAAAATCATCGCTTTTTATGACCAGAGTGTCGTGAATAAGCACCCTGAGTTCCGGATGTGTGCAGATGTGCTCTGTATATGAACTGATCATGAATATGAATCTTTCAAGCGGATCTTCAACAGCTTCTGCCTGTTCTATTATGGGAACCAGATCCCTGTTGACAAGCTGCTGATGAACTGAGAGAAGCAGTCCCCTTTTGCTTCCGAAATAATGGTACAGCGTTGGACGTGTCAGCCCTGCTGCTGCACATATATCTATTGTGGAAGCGGCACCTGCACTGCCCTTTTCCAGAAGAAGCTGAACTGTCCTGCTGATGATTTCCTCTCTGTTTTTTTCTGCATTCTGTTCTCTCTTTCCGGTGCCCATACTGTACTCCAGCTGAAAAATTTTATAAGTCTGTAAAACTTTTCTGAATATATATCAACAAAAAAAAAAGCGGGACAGTAAATAATTCTGATGATGCCTTTTTAAATAAAAAAAGATTTTAAAATTCTTTTTACATACCTGTAAATTTTTTTATTAAATCTGCAATTAATTATTGACACAGTTGTAAATTTTTTTATAAATTAACACAGCTGTAAAGTTTTACTGAATATTACTGACTTTA
>JAZRYV010000006.1:0-1365 GCA_045600925.1 Spirochaetota bacterium | reverse complement strand
TGACAGTATCGCTAATCTGGTATTCAGCCAGCCTAACGCCATCGAAAGCAGTGTAAAAAATATCAGAGATGATACCAGTGCTTTCCAGACTCTCAGAAAAGCTCTTATCACGGCAATCTCTTTTGACGGAACCGCAGATAGTATTCTTTTTGTGAGCAGCTCAGGATACCGTGTCTCCACTGCAACCCTGTCACTGAACTTTCTGAACTATACTGACTGGATAAATCACTACAATGCACAGAAGTACTCTTTCTATAAACAGCGCCAGACATGGTATTTCCTTCAGAGGATCAACAGCTTCAATGAATTTTATTTCACTAATTTCCGTATTATAAAGCCTACATTCGTAAAGAACCGCGACTCAATTCTTGCAATTAATTTCAAGGAAAAAAACGTGGAAAAGATGTATGACAAATACGGTGATAAATCATGTATTGTTTACCGTGACGGAACCGTAATTTCTGCAAAAGACCCGTCCATACTCGGAACAGAAACCACACTTCCGCTTTCTGAAATTACAGCTTCCGAAGGCCAGAAGCTTCTCTTTTCCCAGACGGAAACCTGCTGTTTTTCCTCTTATCTTCCGGTGATCGACTCATGGCTTATCGCATACTGTGATCTTCCGTCAGTAAACAGAGGATGGCTGTTTTCCATTATTCTTGCAAGCACCGTCACAGGCCTTTTTCTTTCTGCGTTTCTTTCCCGGATCATCGCCGAAAGGCTGACAAGACCACTGACTGAACTGAAAAGTGTCATGCAGAAGGTCCAGGAAGGTAACACTGAGGTCCGGAGCGTAATAACGCGGGAAGATGAATTCGGTTTTTTGTCATCCGGCTTTAATCAGGTAATGGACAGCATGAATATACAGATGGAAAAAATGGAAGCAATGGAACGGAATATAAAAGAGCGCGAGCTGTATCTCCTTCAGTCCCAGATAAATCCGCATCTGCTCTACAATACGATCGATTCGGCAGCTTATCTTGTTGCCAGGAACGATACGGTCCAGTCTGCTGCTATTCTTGATGCTTTGAGCAGATATTATAAAAGCACCCTGCAGAACGGCAACCGGATCGTAAAGCTGTCAGATTCCTTTGATCACATTGCGGCTTATCTTGATCTGCAGAATAAATGCAGACAGAAGGAGTTTTCTCTTGAGATCTCGTGCCCCGACGATCTGCGCGAATCAAAGATCATGCATATGCTGCTGCAGCCGATCGTTGAAAATTCTGTTCTTCACGGTTTTGACGGAATGCTTTCCAACGGCACCATTTATATCCATGTACAGGCTGAAGACGGAATTCTCAGGGTAGATATTTCTGATGACGGAATCGGGATGGAACAGGAAGAGGTTAAAAAACTGTCAGA
>JAZRYV010000005.1:0-1403 GCA_045600925.1 Spirochaetota bacterium | reverse complement strand
CCTCCGTCATAAAACTTTGTTTTTTACTGAAAATATTTGTTTTATGAAAGGATTACACCATGAAGTATAAGAATTCACCACTTTACAAAAAAGAATTACAGGACATTTCAGATGTCCTTGAACTGATCAATTACCGTCCCCGTACTATCGACAGCTATCTCCAGTGCATCTTTGAATGCTGTTCCTGGCTTCAGGATACCTATGGCATTCCGATTGCAGATGCTGACTTTTTAAAGCTGCGGGCATTTCTTCTTCATCTTAAACGCAGTAAAGAGGATGGAGGGCTTGGTTATGCCCCTCGTTCCGTGAATCTCTATAACTGTGCTCTCAAAAAGTATTTCCGTTTCGTCCTGAAAAGACCACTGTCCAATGATGACCTTCCATTGTGCAAGGTCGATCATCCTCTGCCGAAAGTTCCTTCACAAAAAGACGTTTTCAAGTTCATTCTTGAAATGGACAACCTGAAACATATGGCTGAACTGGCTGTTGCTTATGGTGCTGGTCTCAGGATCAGTGAAGTCACAACCCTTCGTTTCCGTGATATCTCTTTTTCTGACGGCACCATCACTGTCTCAGAAGAAGTAAGTAAAAGCCGTTATGCCGGAACTATTGAATTGTCTGTCCGACTGAAAGGTATCCTTTATGAATACTGGAAACAGTATTGTCCTCAGGCAAAACCGGATGACTGGCTTTTCCCAGGACAGAAACCGGGATCACACATCACAAAAGGTTCTCTTGACCGGATTTTTAAGAAAAGGATACAGGAACTCGGCTGGGAATCCCGCGGTTACTCATTCCACTCATTGAGACATGCGCAGGCTCTGCACTACTACCAGTCCGGTGCAGACCTGTTCCAGGTACAGCAGCGTCTGCGCCACCGTACGATCACAAGCACCCTGATCTATGTTCAGCTTGATGCTAAGCTGAAGGAGAGGAGACACATTGAAAACCCTTTCGATGCAAAAAACTTCTCCTGAAACTTCCATCGGGTGGTGGACTGAGGAAGAGCTGGATGAATCCTCCATTGATTCTATTATTGAGCCT
Organism: Spirochaetota bacterium; assembly: GCA_045600925.1. GTDB lineage: Bacteria > Spirochaetota > UBA4802 > UBA4802 > UBA5550 > JAZRYV01. The sequence continues at coordinate 359 of JAZRYV010000005.1, read as the reverse complement.
TTTCATGCCGATGATCCCGGTCATCATTACGCCATTCGTGATCTGCTGGGTATCAGTTTCCCGGATTACTGTCTTTCACATCAGGTTCCGGAGTTCAAACTGAAAACAGTGAATGCAATGATCAGCTGCAAGACCGGAAAACTCGGATACAGTCTCATCCACTGCAAGCAGTGCGGAAAGACCGAAATGCGTTCCTGTTCCTGCGGGAACCGTAACTGTCCCAGCTGCGGATATCTGGAAGAAAAACGCTGGACTGCGATGCGCCAGGCAGAAGTCATTCCGGGGATCCCTTACTTCCATCTGGTCTTTACCCTTCCTCATAAGCTGGCAGATATCATGTACCAGAATCAGAAGAAGAC
>JAZRYV010000004.1:0-8083 GCA_045600925.1 Spirochaetota bacterium | reverse complement strand
ATTCAGTTTCTTTGCAAGTTCACCTACTGTAACGCTTTCGGTAATACTGATAAGTTCCGGGGAAGACGCTTCCTTTTTCTGTATGGAAGAAGGCTGTTTTTTTCTTACCTCAAGATTCTTTTCTTCAAATTTATCTTTTCTGTACTTGCTCTTTGAAGCTTCCTTTTCCTTATCCTTTTCTCTGTTCTGGGATTTTTTACGCTTTTTAAGTTCATCCAGATCAATTGAACTCTCTCCGGAAATTTTTTCTTTGTCAGGAGAAAGCTGAGCACCTGGATACTGTCCAGTTCTCCGCTGTCCCCCGGCATCTCTGTTCTGAAGACGTCCGGCAAAAGGTCTTCCTGTTCCCTGTCCGGGTCTCTGCCCGTCCCGGCTGTCTCTCCTCTGTCTGTCTCCGTTTCTGGAATCTCCGGTTCCGCCCTGTTTCTGGTCACCGGGTCTTGCCGGTCTGCCTGTCCCATCCTGACGGGGATTTCTTCCCTGCTGCCCGTAGCCAGAACGGTCAGTCCTTGGTCTGTCCTGACGTTCTCCTCTCGGTCTGTCCGGTCTGTCGCCTGACTGTCCGGTGCGGTCTGTTCTAGGCCTTTCAGGACGTTCTCCGCGGGCGGGACGATCCTGTCTTTCAGGACGATCTCCACGTCCGCTGTTTTCTGTACGCTCAGGACGTGCAGCTTTTTCCTGTCTGACAGCCGGCTGCACAGGACGTGCAGTCCTTTCCTGCACCGGAGCAGGTGAAGAATCAGGAGGCAGAGAAATTTCCTGAACAGGAACAGAAACTGCAGGCTGTACCGGCTCCTGAGGGGGCTCCTTCTCCGGAACAGTTTTTTCCTGTTTTGCCGGTTCAGCCTGAACAGGTTCAGGCTCCTGTGTTTCTTTTTTCATTTCCTTAGGGGGAATATGAACCTGCCTCTTAAGCCTTATTTTTCTGGGCTTATCGCTTTTAGTCTCTTCTTCCTGTCTTGCTCTTTTAGCCTTCATGGTTTCTATTCTCTTCTCAATAAGAAAAGAATCATTGCCGGAAAGCTCCTGTTCATTTTCCAGGGAAATCTTCAGTTCCCTGCATATCTCCTGTACATCTTCAGCTGAGACATGGTTCTTTGTTGCAATATCACCGACCTTCATGTATTTATTAATAAACCCCTAAGTATTTTTTATCTGTGCTAATCACTGTTCATCGGCACTACCGTTTCCAGATTCCTGTTCTGTTTCTTCCTCGTCTCCGGATTCTTCATCATTATAGTCGAAATCAATATTCTCGTCTATGATCTCCTGAATCCTCTGGGCGGTTTTCTCTCCAATGCCTTCAATATCTTCCAGACTTTCATATTTTTCAACCAGCTCCTCAACAGAGAAAATACCGCCGGCTTCAAGAAGAGAAATTGTTTTCGGATCAAGACCCGGCAGATCTGTAAGAGGAGTTTCATCAGGATTTTCTCTGAAAAGCTTTTCAGCATCGGCCTTAAGGTTGATTCTCATGGCATCCAGATATTCCCTGTAGCTGTCTTCCGTCTTTATATCTATATTAAAGCCGCAGAGAGCAGAAGCAAGACGGACATTATGGCCGTTCTTCCCGACAGCAACAGCATACTGATCCTTTTCAACGATTACTATTACACCACCGTCTGCCTGTTCAATGATCTCCTTGGCCTTTGCTGGAACTATTGCATTTTCAGTCATGATCTTTCTGTCATCAGACCATTCCACAACATCAATCTTTTCACCTTCAAGTTCACGGACTATTGACTGGATACGGACTCCGCGCATGCCCACACATGCTCCCACAGAATCCACATCATCCCTTTCGCTTGTAACTGCGACTTTAGTTCTCATTCCAGTCTCTCTTACAACACGGACTATTTTCACCACACCGTCATAAATCTCAGGGACTTCCATTTCAAACAGCTTCTCAATAAAAGCATGACTGGCTCTTGAAAGAATGATTCCTGAGGATTTGGAACTCTTTTCCACACGGAGGATAAGAGCCTTGATTCTGTCCCCTGTCTTATAATGTTCAAGAGGAGACTGTTCTCTTGCAGGAAGAATCCCTTCTGCCTTTCCCAAATCCACGTACATTACATCTCTAGCCCTTCTCTGCAGATAGCCGTTGATCAGCTCTCCTTCTTTGTCCTTGTACTCATTATATATAACGTTCTTTTCTGATTCCTTGATCTTCTGAATTATTACCTGCTTGGCAGTCTGGGCAGCAATTCTTCCGAATGTATCAAAAGGATTCTCTTCAACCCTGATTTCATCACCCGGCTGCACATCCGGCTGTATTTTAACAGCTTTGTCATAGGATATTTCCTCAGAAGGATTGATAGGCTTCTTTACCACCAGCTTCTTTGAAACAAGCATTACACTGTTGTCGTCTCTGTTGAAGACCACTTCCACATTGTCTGTGGCTCCGTACTGTTTTTTATAGGCAGACATCATAGCTGATTCTACGATCTCTTCTATTTCGTCCCTGCTTATTCCTCTTTCTGAGGCGATCTGGTGTAAGGCATCAAAAAAATTGTTGCTCATGTCCTTTTCCGTTTAGTAATCTAAATTTGCCCGCACAACAAGTGCAAAGGGAATTATTCTTTCCTGATCCTGATCGGATAAAACTGTAATGTTTCCGTCTGCTGTTTTTCCGATTGTTCCTTTTATGGTTTTACGTTTTTCCTGAGAATCCTGTAATACTATTTTCACAGGAGCTCCTTCAAAACGCCTGAATTCATCCTCAGTTCTGATTTTCCTGTTAAGTCCCGGAGATGAGACTTCAAGAGTATAATTAGAGAGAAGAGAGGATGCATCCAAAAGCTCTGTAAGCTTTTCGCTGTACTGTTCACAGTCGCTGTGTTTTATTCCGGAAAGACTGTCAATTCCCACACGGACCACAGAAGCGGCCCCCCTGAGAATTACATTATATTCGTAGATAAGAAGACCGGCATCAGCAGCAGCCTGTTCTATAAGCTTTCCAATATCCTCTTTCGACATGTACCAAAAAAGTCCTGTACCTAAAAAGTAAAAAAAGAGAGTGGTCGCCCACTCTTTCGTCCACCATTGCATAAGATGAAATTATTTCAACTGTTTTTTAATGAAAAAAAACATTAATAAACAGATCTGAAAAAATCACTTCAGACAAATCTGCACCTCTGTTTTAGATGTCTTACTTCTTTATTTATGCTTGCCAAAAATTATATATTCTGAAAATCTGAAAACAGTTTAGAAGCCTGTGCTTTAAAGATTTTACAATTATCACGAGGAAGCAAATGGATTATTCCAAAACCGTCAACCTGCCGGCTACCGATTTTCCTATGAGGGGCAATCTGCCGAAAAAAGAACCGGGAATACTTAAAACCTGGGAAGATGAAAAGCTGTATCAGAAAATTCAGGAGAGCAGAAAAGATTCCCCTCTCTATGTTCTTCATGACGGTCCTCCATATGCAAACGGACACATCCATATGGGACACGCTCTCAACAAGGTGCTCAAGGATATTATTATAAAGCATAAGACTCTCAGCGGCTTCCGTGTTCCTTATGTTCCCGGATGGGACTGCCACGGCCTGCCCATTGAACTGAATGTTACAAAGGAACTTGGGCCCAGGGCAAAAGAAATGTCCAGAGCAGAAATAAGAAAGCTCTGCCGTAAAAATGCAGAAAAATTCATAGCCATACAGAAAGAAGAATTCAAAAGACTCGGTGTTCTGGGGGACTACGGGAATCCGTATCTGACCATGAACGGAGAATACGAAGCCGATATCGTTGAAATTTTCGGAAAGCTTTTCAAAGAAGGATACATCTACCGCAGCAAAAAACCAATTTACTGGTGTCCCAGCTGCGTAACAGCCCTTGCAGAAGCAGAAGTGGAATACGGAAATCATACTTCCGAAGCCATTTATGTAAAATTCCCGGTTACACCTGATTCCATAAAGGCAGACATTGACAGGAACAGAACCTTTGTTGTAATCTGGACAACAACTCCGTGGACTCTTCCGGCCAACCTGGCGGTCTGTTTCCATCCTGATTTTGAATATGCAGCATATAAATTCGGAGATGACTTCTTTATCCTTGCAAAAGGGCTTCTCGGCGGTATGGAAAAAATCATGGGCATGGAAGCTCAGGGAGAATGGCCTCTTACAAAGGCAGATATTGAAGGTCTGAATGTAAGACATCCTTTCATAGACAGAGAATCCAGGGTTATCTTCGGAAACCATGTTACTCTGGAACAGGGAACAGGCATCGTTCATACCGCTCCGGGACACGGTCAGGAAGACTATATTGCAGGTCTTAAATACGGGCTGGATGTATACTGTCCGGTTGATGACAACGGATGCTACACAGATGAATATGCAGACATGAAAGGTGTCAGTGTTTTCGATGCAAATCCGAAAGTTCTTGAAATTCTGAAGGAAAAGAATGCCCTTATTCTTTCAGAAAAAATTGAACACTCCTATCCTCACTGCTGGCGCTGCCACAAACCTCTTATTTTCAGAGCGACTGAACAGTGGTTCTTCAGCATTGATCATAACAGCCTGAGGGAAAAAGGCCTTTCATGTGTTGATGACACAAAATGGATTCCCGGATGGGGGGAATCCAGATTCAGAGGGATGGCAGAATCCAGACCTGACTGGTGTCTCTCCAGACAGCGTTCCTGGGGTGTTCCCATTCCGTCATTCAGATGTGAAAAGTGCGGAAAAAATCTCATGACAGCAGAATCCATTGCATTCTTTGCAGACAAAGCCAGAGCAGAAGGTCTGGATATCTGGTACACTCAGGATATTAAGGATCTGATTCCTTCCGGAACAAAGTGCTCCTGCGGATGTACCTCTTTCATCAAGGAATTTGATATTCTGGATGTATGGTTTGATTCCGGCGTTTCCAGCTTCGCAGTCATAAACAGAAGACCTGATCATAAATGGCCTGCAGATGTTTATCTGGAAGGAAGCGACCAGCACAGAGGATGGTTCCAGTCCTCACTGTGGCCGGCACTTGCCCTCAAGGGAAGAGCTCCCTTCGACACTGTCATCACCCACGGCTTTCTGCTGGATGCAAACGGAAGAGCCATGAGCAAGTCCCTTGGAAACGGCATTGCTCCGGAAGAAATCATATCCCAGTTCGGAGCTGATGTGCTCCGTATGTGGGTATCTTCCGAAGATTACAGAAATGACATGCGCATAGGAATGGAAATGATAAAGCAGATATCCGATTCCTACCGCAGAATCAGAAACACATTCAAGTTCCTCATTGGAAATATTGCAGATTTCCCGGAAACAGGAAAAGTTTCCTACAGTGAACTGACAGATGTGGATAAATGGATGCTGCATAAGCTGTATGAACTGAACAGGAAGGTTCAGGCCTGTTATGAAAACTATGAATTCCATCTTGTTTACAGACATATACTGAATTTCTGCGCAGTGGAACTTTCTTCCATTTACTTTGACATATCCAAGGATATCCTCTATGTGGAAGCAAAGGATTCCGTAAAACGGAGAGCCACTCTTACAGTTCTGAATGAAATAAATGAAACTCTTGTAAGACTGGTATCACCTGTTCTGGTATTCACCTCAGAAGAAATCTGGAAATTCCTTGGCAGAACAGATTCTGTTCATGCACAGACATACAGAAATCTTCCGGAAGAATACAACAGTCCGGAAATAGAAAAAGCAATAGGACAGATCGTACAGATAAAAGAAGATGTCCTCAAAGCACTGGAGACTATCAGGAAAGACGGTTCCATCAAAACTTCACAGGAAGCAGACCTCAGGATCTGGGTGGCTGATGATGAACTTCGCAGAAAATGTCTTTCCATGGGGGATGATTTCCGCAGATTCCTGCAGACAGCAAAGGCTGTCATAACAGATTCAAAGGAAGACGGTATGACAGACTACAGCCTCAGCTCAGTCTCTGCAGCACGGACTTCCGGAAAAAAATGCGTTCGCTGCTGGAATTACTTTGATTCTCTGGGATCAGATCCTCAGCATCCGGAACTGTGCAGCAGATGTACAGATGTTGTTAAAAATCTGCAGGAGGCGGAATGAAAAAACATATTCTCGCAGCAGCAGTCTTTGCTGCTGCACTTGCTGCAGATATAATATCCAAGGGTCTGATTGTATCAAAATTCACTTTTTTTGACAGAATGGATTTTTTAGGCGGCTTTCTCCGGTTTACCCTTGTGTACAACGAAGGAGGAGTGTTCGGTATTTTTCAGGGGTATAAACACATTTTTCTGATTATTTCTGTCATAGTTCTTGCTGTAATGGTCATGTACTATATATGGGAAAAGAAAAAATCTTATCTGTTCTGCACCGCCATGGGACTTATTGCATCAGGTGCAGTTGGAAACATTATAGACAGACTGGTTGCTGACAGACCCGGAGTTGTGGATTTCATTTCCATAGGTGTTGACGGAGTCTACCGCTGGCCGACATTCAACATTGCTGATATGTGCATTATAGTGGGAGCAGCAATGCTGATAATCATTTTCTACAGTCAGGAAAAGAAAAGGAGACTTTCTTCAGAGAAATAAAACAAACGACAGGAAGGAGCCAGTGCTGTGCACGGGCTCCGAAAAAACAGCTGATCCTGACCTGCCGAATCCGGTCTGTACCGGCAAATTCACTGAATGAAATACTGAATGAAATAGTCCCTTAAAGGACAGCCGTCAAATGCGTCCTTCTCCACTTCGCAGTTTAATTTGCCTGCTTTTACATTACTGTTACCTATATACATCCAGCTTAAATCAAAACAGTTTTTAAAGGCTTCTGAGCCAATATATTTAATGCTTCCAGGCAGATAGATTTCGTTTAAATTTCTGCAGTTTTCAAAGGCTCTTTCCGGGATTTCAGAAATATCTTCGTCATCTTTATATATGTTGTCAGAAAAAACTAAAGCTATATTTTTCCCTGCATATCCAGTCCTTCTGAGAACTTCTCCTGCTCTTTCAAAACAGTCTGCTCCTAAAAGGTCTTCACTGCCATTCGCTTTAAAAGTAACTGTTACATTTCTTATATACTCATTATCTTCATCTGCCGGGATTATTCCGGATTCAAATTCAGATAATGTTATTATATATCCAAATTCAAAATTTTCATAATCCACCATGGTTCCGTTAAGAGCATCCGGGGCAATATAACGGATATTCCCGTTAAGATATTCCAGACTGCTGCAGTTTTCAAAGGCTCCGGCTCCTATATCTGTTATCTGATACGGAAGAGTCAAAGCATTCAGATTAGAACAGTCTTTAAATGCCCCTGCCGGAACTTCATGTATATAATCTAATTTAAAAGTACAGCTGTTCATATTAATATCAAAAGGATACTGGTTCTTATTCGATTTAACAGCTGCACTGATTCTGGAAAAACAGTCCGTGTCCAGATAATCCTCTTCTGTCGGAGTTACAAGATCTACAACTATATCACCTGCACAATGTTCACCTGGTTCTGCATCGTATGCTTTCTTTTCCAATTCAGACAAAGTCCATGTATAAATCTGCATACAATCAGGGCCACAGCCGCTCCAGTTCACAGAAACTGACAGAAACATCAGACTGATAAGTATATACAAAGTTCTCTTTATAATTTTTCTATTTTTCATTCTCTTTTACTTTTTCCATTATTATAATTAAAATCTGCTGCTGAATCATTGGATCACCTGAATTATACCAGAACCTATAGGAATCATAATAAGTCTCGGAAGTGGCGTAAACTGCATTTCTTCTGCAAATTGTTCCAGTTTTTTTGCCCTTACTGCCCAGATTTCTTCTCCTCTTTTTACAAATACCCAGCCATCAGGAACCGTACATTTCCCTCCTGTTTTGCACCATCCCGCAGCTTTCTCACTGTCTGTCAATGTATAATTTACATCAGGGAAACAGTCATTAATGCTATTCTCTTCAGCCAAAACATATCCCTTATCTCCCCAAGGATAGTAGTAAGACTGCCTAAAAGAATAAAGTTTTCCCTCCGCAAGAACATAATTAAACTTATCAGGAATATATTTCCCATTAATCAGAAGAAACCAGTCTCTTCCTTCACTTTTGCTTCCCCTGGATGTATATTCAACCTCCTGTTCCACTGTCAAGTCGGAGGCCAAGCGGTCT
>JAZRYV010000003.1:0-2163 GCA_045600925.1 Spirochaetota bacterium | reverse complement strand
CCGCTTCTGAACAGTCCTGGACGCTTCGGAAAGGCTGATATTACCGCTGACTTTTTTCTTAAAAACATAAGTTCCGGAGATGATGAAATCATCGGACTTATTAAACAGATCAACAGTGACCGGAAAAAACTTGTGGAGGATTCCATATCCGGCCGATTCCTTAAAAAGCCTCTCACCAGCAATGAATTTCTTGTTGCAGCGGAATTCACAGACGTTCCGGAAGGAGTTGCCGGACTCATAGCAAACAGGCTGATGGATATCTGGTCCAGGCCGGTACTTGTCTTTGTATGGCCGCCCCGGGAGGGACTTGTCAAAGGTTCAGGAAGAGCTCCTGAACCTTTGGATTTCTTCAGCATTGTGGAACCCCTTGGGGGCTTCTGTGACCGACTGGGAGGTCATTCCCAGGCCTTTGGTTTTTCAATTGCACCTGAAAATATACAGCCTTTTCTCGATGCAGTTAATTCTTCGCTGGCCGGGGCTGACAGCGTTCCTTACGGACTGGAAATTGACATGGAACTTCAGCCTGAGGAAATTAACGGCCTTTTCATGAAAAATATCCTTCTTGCAGAACCTTTCGGCCGTGGCAATCTTCCTCCTCTTATCCTTGTACGGAATGCTGTTTCTGATCCCGGCTCCTTCCGGAGAATCGGTGCAGCAAAGAATCACGGAAAATTCACACTGGACCGCAACAGGCTTACAGTAATCGGATGGAAAATGGCGGATAAAATGGAACAGCTTGTATCATCTGGCAGGCCTCTTGATCTTGTATTTAACGCAGAAGAGGATTTTTTCTGCGGCCACCAGACCATAAAACTGATTCTAAAGGAAATTGAACTGTCTGATACGTTTTAAAACATAAAAAATACATTTATAAAATAAATACTTACACTGCTGTAAACATTTATTTAACTAAAAAATTAATATTATGTGGACAAATTAAACTTATAATATATTAGTTGAAACTGTTGGCTGTTTGTCATGTTTTGAAATTATGTCTCCGGAAAACCGGAAATTTTATATATCAGTTTCATATCGTATTATTCACGGGCTGTTATGACTTTTTTCAGGTATGGACTGACAGGCTTAAATTTAATCCTCAATAAAAAAACCACGAGGGGTTATGGCAAATTTAAAAGATGTTGTAAGTGTAACAGTTAAAAAGTATTCCGGAGACCCTGGAAGACTGCTTGATATTATCCGTGATGTTCAGGCAGAAGAAGGCTGTGTTCCGGATGAAGCTGTGGGGCTTATTGCCCGTGAGCTTGGGATTGCCCGCGTAGATGTGGAAGGAGTGGTTACATTCTATCATTTCTTCTCTAAAACTCCGCTGGGAAAATATACAGTTTATCTGAATAACAGTGCTGTATCCTGCATGAAGGGAAGAGCTGCAGTGGCCAGAGCCTTTGAACAGGAAACAGGAGCAGTTTTCGGAGAAACAACGAAGGACGGTCTGATCGGTCTGTTTGACACTTCCTGTATCGGTCAGAATGACCAGGAGCCTGCGGCCATCATCAATGGAGTGGTGTTCACATCACTGAATCCTGAGAAGGCAGCGGCTCTTGTTGCAGGCATGAAGGCCGGCAAAGCCGTTCAGGACATGGTAACGGAATATGGTGACGGCAGAAATCAGTCACAGCTTGTACGTTCCATGGTGAAAAACAATATAATAAAAAAAGGACCAGTCCTTTTTGCTCCTTATGAAACAGGCACAGCCATAAAGAAGGCTGTTTCCATGTCTCCTGCGGAAGTCATAGAGGAAATCAAGCTTTCCAACCTCAGAGGCCGCGGCGGAGCAGGTTTCCCTGTAGGCATGAAGTGGGAATTTACCAGCAAATCAGTTTCTGACAAAAGAGTTCTTATATGCAATGCTGACGAAGGGGAACCTGGAACTTTCAAGGATCGTGTTATCCTTACCGAGCTTCCTGCACTTCTTTTTGAAGGAATGGCAGTGGGCGGATATGCCATAGGGGCTTCGGAAGGTCTTCTTTATTTAAGGGCAGAATATGCATATTTAAAGGAATATCTGGAAAGCGTCCTTGCTGATCTGAGATCAGAGAATATTCTTGGAAAGAACATCTGCGGAAAGAATGGTTTTGATTTTGATGTTAAAATAGTACTTGGTGCAGGTGCCTATGTCTGCGGTGAAGAATCAGCCCTTATCGC
>JAZRYV010000002.1:0-5818 GCA_045600925.1 Spirochaetota bacterium | reverse complement strand
TTCGCATCATCTCTTTCCTTTGATCATCCTGTTTCCGGAGAACTGGTGACTGTGACTGCGGATCTTCCGGGCAAGTTCAGAACACTGCTTTCCAGAGAGGAAATGATGTGGAACAGCTACAATGCAGGTTACTGATGTGACGTCAGTAAACAGCTTGACTGCTGGATACTGTTATGATAAATTATATCATTCAGTTTAAAATAACTGTCAGGAAGTTTAAAATGAAAATAATTTATAATTCAGTTTGTCTGATGACCATTGCCGCAGTCATTGCTTTTTCTTCAGGCTGCGGGAAACATAAATTTTACGAAAAGGAAGGGAACAATTCTTTTGCCACAGCAAATCCTGGACAGCTTCAGCAGGAGATTACAGGCTATCTGCAGACTCCTGAAGATGTGGATTTCTTTGCTTTTAATATAACTTCTCCTGCTGTTCTGGATATTAACCTTTCCGGAACCAAGGGGATAAATCATTCATTTAAGGTATGGGATTCATCAAAACAGCTTCTGAAAACCGTTGATGATGCCAGAAAATCCTCTCCTGAAAGGATGTGCAATTTTTTTGCAGAACCGGGACTTTATTATATTTCAGTACAGCACGGAGCAGGGGATGCAAAAAATGCAAGCAGTGAATCCCCTTATATTCTCTTCGTGGGCTACAGGGATCTTCAGGAAGAGGAAACAGAACCAAATGACAGCAGATCGCAGGCTGATCCCATAATTCAGGGACAGGAATATAAAGGATATTTTTCTCCCGGGCTGAACCGAATGAACACTTCAGGAAAGGAAAAATATCTGGAGGAAGACTGGTTCTCCATTGAAGTTAATGGCTTTGAGGAAAATCCTCTGCTTATGAATGTTGATCTTTCCGGTGTGCCGGGAGTCAATTCCATTATCCGCATATATAATCCCGAGGGAAAGCTTGTAAAGGAACAGGATCTGAACCCTGCAGATCAGGGGGAAACAGTCTCAGGTCTGGGCATTACCATGGCCGGGACATGGTACATATGTCTGTCTGCAAAGGGACAGACTTTTAATCATCAGGAGCCTTACAGACTGTATGTGTCCCTTAAGGAATACGACAGATCCGCTGAGCTTGAGCCAAATAATTCTTTGGAAACAGCCAATGAGATTCAGTTCGGGACAATTTCCGGAAATCTGGATTCGTCTGATGACATTGATTTCTTCAGATACTTTGTTCAGGGAGGTGACAGTATTTACAGACTTTCTGTAATACCTGATTCTTCGGCAGAACTGAAAGTTTCGCTTTACGGAGACAGTGGGCTTAAGCTGGCTGATATTAACAGTGCCGGTCCTGGAAAGACTGTGGTTTATCCTGATGTTATGGGAAGGGAGTCTTTTTTTATTTCAATAGCAGCAAAGGGAACCCCTGGATCATATACTGTATCCGTGGAACCTGTTTCAGGAACTGATGCAATGGAGACAGAACCAAATGATACAAAGGATACAGCCTGCAGACTCACTTCTCCTGAAATCCGCGGTTTTACCTCCTGTCAGGGAGATATGGACTGGTTCTATTTATGTACTTCCGGACGGGCTGCTGTTGAACTGGAAATCACAGGTCCGGAGAAGGGGGAAATCCGTGTTTCTGTAACGGATCCTATGGGCTTTATTCTTAAAAGCATAACGGTTTCCGGATCCGAACCTGAAAATCTTTCTGAAATGCTGGACAGTTCCGGCTATGTGATAGTTGAAACCATAAAACCTGATACGGATAATTCGTACTATATCTATATTAAAAAGAAATAAAGGAAAATCATGAAAAAAAGTATTATTGTAAAACTTGCTGTTTTTGCAGTGGCATTCATGACTGCAGGCTGTTCTGATGAATGGATAAAAAAAGATGACATTTTTGGGCCTGCAGGTGCAGACAGTTCAAAAGATGCTGCAGTATGCAGTCTGTATTTCAGCGGATATGACTCCGCTATTACGGATCCTGCAAAGGACAGGCGTGCATATTATAAGGTTTTCATAGACAAGACAGAAGCCGGCAGAACCACAACAGGTCTTGAATCCCAGAAAAAGTTTTTTGAAACGAAGGTTTCTGTAAACAGACATCTGATTACTGTTCAGAAATGGATCCTGAATGAAAAAACAGGGGCTTATGAAAAACTTAACAATGTAAATCAGCCCCATCCTTCCTACTGTTATTTTGATATAAAGGGAAAAGGCAGCATTAATATTCAGCTTGAAGTTCTGGCTGACAACAGGGCTGTGTTCACTGTATCAGAATAGTTTTTTGTGACCTCTGACAGTTCCGGAATCTGGATAAGCAGTCATGGTAAAAAACAAAGGCCGGAGAAAGCCGGCCTTTGTTTTTTCATATTATTTTTTCTTTGTTTCAGTGTAGAAATCTGCGTCTTTTGGTGTGGAACCCTTCGGGTTCTTTTTATAGTACTCTGTTATTACGCTGAAAGGAACATCGTAGTCCTGTCTTGCATTCCAGAAAATATATCCTCTTACTCCTGATTCATGTACGGCTTTCACCTGTTCCAGAATATAATGTTCATAGGAATTGCTGCCAAGCCGCATTTTAAAGGCCTGAATATATGAGACAATTTCAGCATTTTTTGTTCTGTCATCAGCCTTTCTTGATGTAAGGTAAACTGTATAGTATGGATCCTGCTGCATTTTTTTTGACCAGGTGTAATGGGAAGGATATGCCATAGGGCAGATGAAATCCACTGCATCATCAAGCCTTTCCATTTTCTGTCCTATCATGTCGTTCTGATTCAGAGGGATACGGCCGAAAATGTCCACTGCAAGCTTAGCTCCGTATTTTTTCAGTGATTCCCTGGCTCTGGAAAGGAAGCTGCCTATAAATTCATATCTCTTTTCCTGGTTAAGATGTTTCAGCTTGTTTGAATCGTTGAATCTAATGTAGTCGAACTGTATTTCATGAAAACCTTTTTCACAGGCACTGGCTGCAATTTCAAGTTTTTCCTTTATGACTGAATCTTCAATCGGGTATGTGCTCAGTCCTGCAGGAAATACAACTATTCTGGCTACAGGATGAATGCCGTTTTCAATGCACAGCTGAACATTTTCTTCAGGAATAACGCATTCCTTATACTTTGATGTCTGACAGTCCATGACGAAGGTATTTACAGATGCCTTCTTTGCCTCTTCGATGAATTTCTTAAGTCTGCCGGTGTCTCTGGCGGAAACCACATTCAGGTAGATGCCTCTGTAGAATTCCGGAAACTGATCCTTTATTCCTTCATCTTCTGACTCTGCATTCTGCTGAACGGATGTTTCTGTCTGACGGTTCACCGGTGTGCCGGAATCTGCAGTCCTGACATCAGCCTCTGACTCGTTTATGATATTTGAATCTGACTTTTCCCCTGCGGAAAGGCAGCAGGCAGCAAAACTCCCGGCTCCGAAAGCAGCTGCCATCAGTATTATTACAGCAAGAATCTTTTTCATTTTTCCTCTTTTTTTATAATTGGATGGTATCATAATTATCGGCATTCAGAAATGAACCGTTTACACATTTAAAAATACAGAGCGGAGTTTTTATAAAAAGTCCTTTACAAGGTTTTAATCAGAAATAGTAATTAACCAGAAGATTATCTGTATCCACAAAAAACAAAAAATAGGAGTAAAAAATGAAAAAAATTTATGCTGCACTTATTGTGTCTGCTCTTGTTCTGGGACTTGCCTCCTGCGGACAGAAGCTGAATTTTGGAAAGGAATACATTCCTGCCAATGCTCAGATTAATGTTCTTCAGGAACTTGCTTCCAAAACTGCTGATATAGGCATTATGGACTCTGTTATGTCAGGTTTCTACATGACAACAGGAAGTTATAAGGATACTCTGATGAGAATTGAAGGCCTTGTTCTTGCAGATGAAAAGTACGGAATTGCTGCAAGAAAGGATGCAAAGGATACAATAGCAAAGGTCAATGATGCCCTTGTCGCTCTCTATAAAAGCGGAGAGATGACACGGATTGCATCAAAGTTCGGTCTGCAGAAAGAAGTGGCAGACATAACAAAAGCTGAATATCAGTCCTTTGCAGATTCTGTCAAAGAAGACTGGAACTATATAGTAAAGAAGGGAACAATTAAGGTCGGCTATACTGTTTTTGCTCCTATCGCTTTTGAAGAAGGAACCACTCTTACAGGCTATGATATTGAACTCGCAAGAGCTGTTGCTGCAAAGCTTGGTCTGAAAGCTGAATTTATTGAAATCAACTGGGATGCCAAGGAAACAGAGCTTGCTTCAAGGAACATCGACCTTATCTGGAACGGAATGACAATCACTCCGGAAAGAATAGAATCAATGTCCATAAGTGTTCCTTATCTGAGAAATCAGCAGATGGCTGTTATCCGTCAGGAAGATGCTGAAAAATACACAGCATCTGACTATAAGGATTTTATTAGAAAAGCTTCAGGTGCAAAAATTGCAGCAGAAAGCGGTTCTGCAGGAGAATCATGTGTTCTCCCTTCCGGCAGATAAAGCGGAACAGGAGACTTTATGTCCTTCCTTGATGTTACACTAAAACTGCTGCAGGGCTTCTCTGTTACCTGCATTATATTTTTTGCAACAGTGGCAGTGGCTGTCCCTCTCGGATTCGTCATTGCCTTCGGATCAATGTCCTCCATAAGACCGATCCGTTTCATTGCCAGAACTTTTGTCTGGATCATCAGGGGAACTCCTCTTATGCTCCAGATTATTCTGGTTTTCTACGGACCAGGCCTCTGGTTTAATTCTCCTGTGGAATCCAGACTTATGGCGGTATGCGTTGCTTTCTCAATTAATTATGCAGCATACTTTTCAGAAATCTACAGAGGCGGCATAGAAAGTATTCCTGCCGGACAGTATGAGGCCGGGCAGGTGCTGGGGCTCAGCCGGAGCCAGATCTTCCGGTGCGTAGTGCTTCCACAGGTTGTAAAGCGTATTATTCCGGCAATGGGAAACGAGATTATCACACTTGTTAAGGATACTTCCCTGGCACGTATACTTATGGTAGGGGAACTTATTACTGTATCCTACAATGTAGTAAATACAAAAGCTATTCTCTGGCCGATTTTTTATGCCGGACTTTTCTATCTTATATTCAACGGGCTCCTGACTCTTCTGCTTAACAAGGTAGAAAAGAAGCTCAGCTACTATAACTGATGAGGAACCTGCTGTGATACTGAATGTTAAAAATCTGTATAAAAATTTCGGACAGGTGGAAGTCCTTAAGGGAATATCCTTTTCCATGGAAAAGGGAGAAGTAATTGCCATAATCGGATCTTCCGGAAGCGGTAAAAGTACACTGCTGAGATGTCTCACATTTCTGGAAAGAATGGATCGTGGTTCAATGGAACTGGACGGAGAAATCCTTATTTCTGATGGATCTGCAGGCTCTGTCTATCCTCCGGAATCCATTCTGAAGGAAAAGGCACTTAAGCTGGGACTTGTTTTTCAGGATTTTAACCTTTTCCCTCACCTTTCTGTAATGGAAAATCTTCTTCTGGCACCGGATCTGGCCATCAGCCGGAAAATAGTTTCATTAAAGGGAAAGATGAAGGAACAGTTAAAGGTCTGTTCCTCATCAGAAAAAAAGATCATTAAGCAGAAATTCGCTGATGAAGCCGCTGCATTAAAGGAAACAGGGCATCAGGAAAATATAAGGACAGCTGAGGCACTCCTTCAAAGGGTAGGGCTGTCGGAAAGGAAAGACATGTATCCTTTTCAGCTTTCCGGCGGGCAGAAACAGAGAGCTGCCATTGCAAGAGCTCTGGCCCTTTCCCCGGAAATCCTCTGCTTTGATGAACCTACATCTGCTCTGGATCCTGAGCTTACAGG
>JAZRYV010000001.1:0-1302 GCA_045600925.1 Spirochaetota bacterium | reverse complement strand
TTTATTTACATTATTGTAAATAAATTGGAATTTATGTTCCGTATTGGTATTTCAACACATACTCACATGCTTTAAAAAATTTCCTTTTGGATAATTTTTTTGTGTATTTTTTGTGTATTTTTCATTATTTTTGAGCAAATCTGGAAGAAAATGTAATTTTCAGGTGCCTGAAAAAACAGATTTTTCCGCCTTGAAAATAAACAAAATCCCGGTGCTCTGTCCGGGATTTTCATCTTAAATTTCGCTTTTTTCTTTTCCTGTTTTCTTCAGATATTCATACCAGGTCCGGGCGTATTTTGTTGCCCAGGATACCCTGGTAACGGTAGGGTACGGAATTTCCAGAGGATCCTGCCATTCCCCCCATCCGTCCACATTGTCGAATATCAGATGTGTCTTATATGCCTTTCTTACCCTTCCCATTGCAAACTGTTCCGCAACTTCATCCTGAATGATTATCAGTCCCTCCAGGCGCGAAAGAGAACGGAAAACGGTCTGCCAGGAGCTTATGTCCACATCAGGCGGAGAAACCTGCTCCGCTGTGCCCTTCCATGCATTTATCGTCCTGTGAAGGCCGTCCTGCATCTCAACTTTTTTTATCTGTGAGAATTTTATTATATCGTATCCGTCCAGACTGAAATCCTTTTCCCTCTGTCCGAGAAACATCTTTTCATTTACATCCTGAGGGTAATACAGACAGTTATCTGCTCCCTGCAGTCTGGAGATTATCCGGATTATGTCTCCGGTATCCCTGCATTTTCTTATCAGTTCCGTTTTTTCTGTTTTATTCATATTAAAACTCCGTTGAAAACACAGCACTCTGTCCATTTTAAAAAATACAGGAAGTGTTCCTTATTTACATTTTCCGCTCAAAAATGCAGAAATAAAATCCGTCACAGCCATCTTCATCCGGCATCATCTGCTTCCTTTTCAATATGCTGAATCCGGGTCTGCTGTCTGCAAATGCATCTGCCACAACATCATTTTCTTCATTTGAAATGGTGCAGGTACTGTACATCAGTTTTCCTCCCGGTCTGACATACTCCGAGGCATTGGTCAGAATTTCAAGCTGAAGTGCAGCCAGCTCTGAGACCTGAGTTTTTTTGTATTTGATTTCGGGTCTTCTTCTCAATACTCCGAGGCCTGAACAAGGTGCGTCCACTATCACTGTGTCTCCGGCTCCGATCAATCCCTCAGCAGAGATCCTTCCGTCGGCTTCCATCGTCTCTATACAGCTGATTCCAAGCCTTTCAGCCGTCTTTTCTATCAGCTCGAGCTTGTGTTCATATATATCGCAGGAGATTA